>CAJWYZ010000040.1 GCA_913049525.1 uncultured Fidelibacterota bacterium
CTTAATCTTTCTTCAGATTCATGCAAGCTGCTTATAGATTCATCATATCTTTTTTCCATAAATAATCTATGGAATCTTGCTTCATCAGTTTGAAGTGATTTATTGACTTTATCTAATTTATTAAGAATAAATGTCACAATCTCTTTTGATAAAGTTCTCGCTTCAATTTCTTCCTGCTCATTTGATACCCATGGGGTTTGAACATTTGCAGAAATACTAATTGTACCTTCTTCTAAATGTTCAAAACTGAGATTATCTCTCAATGATTTGACAGCTTCTTCTAAATTTTCTAAATCGTATTTCTGAATCAACTCCATTTTATTTACAATAGATTCCATCATTGTTCGGCTTTTCAAGATGGCAAATATCGAATTTGAAACCTCATCTGAGGATGTAGATAAAAAGTCACCAAACGCGAGCCCCTCAATATTTGAAAGAACCCCTTGATCTGACTGAGATTTTGGAGGCATTAAGATTGCATTTGATTTATAAGTTTTTGGAATTATTAATGCTATAATAGAAGTCAAAATTGCAACAATAAAGACATTTCTAATTATTATAGTTTTATAAGACCATAATAATTTTGTGTACTGCACTGAAATCAACTGATCACTATTCATTAATTGGTTGCTGCCACAAAGGTGAGGTAAAGAGACATTACAGCAGTCAGGGTTTGAAGAATACTTATATTCCCTAAATATCTGAATTTTATATTTGCAGGAATGTCTATTTGGTCTCCAGGTTGCACATACTGATTTAATTCGAGAGATATTTTTTGGCCATTCCTATACACTATTACATTTTTCCCGTTCCCTTGATCGGTTATTCCTCCTGATAGTGCAATATAATCCATTAACATATATCCTGGAATAAATTGATGACCTCCAGGCCTTATTACAAATCCAGTTACCAAAACCAGACTTTTTTTATGGGAAGTTAACCTTTCAACCTCATTTGAGTATGAATCCAAAAAAGGGACATTCACAACATCCCCTTCCTTCAATACAGGATTATTATCAAGATCTCCATTAAATTGATATGATTTTAATGAGCAATCAATTTTTGAATTTTGTCGAATAATTACTACATTTTCCTCGTTGGCTAATTTATGCAATCCTCCAGCTCTATGGATAATATCAGTGAGGCGGTCCACAGCCGAAACATTTATAAAACCAGGGGAAATTACTGCACCGGTAATTTGTACTTTAAATTTTCTGATATTAAGTAAAACCAAAGAGATTTTAGCTGATTTAAATTTTTCATTTTGGATGAATGCTTGTACTTTTATTTCCGCATCGGGAATGGTTAAACCAGAAACTTCAACTACTCCAATTTCAGGAATCCAAAGCTCTCCTGTTGGTGTTACTGTTAAAACATACGTTGAATGTGAAGTTGACATTATACTTAATCCTATTTTATCAGCAGGACCTAAATTATAAGTAACAGGATCAATGTCGGATTCTATAATAAAAGATTCAGGTAACCTGATAAGTTTATCACTATCATTAATATCCAAACTTCGGTTGTTTATATTTTGACCAAAGGTAAATTGTACCATGATCAGAATAATTAAATACAAACAATTGGATATAAAACTATTAGATGTAGCAGAATTCAATTTTACTATTTTCATTATTTAATCTAGATCGCAAATTGGTCTTTATTGGAAATAATATCAGCCAAGAATGGTAACATGGCGTCTTTGTTAGAGAGTATAGGATCCAGTGCAGGCCATTCTATAGCAATATCTGGGTCGTTCCACCGTAAACCTAGCTCATCTTCAGGATGATAGATCTCAGAGCATTTATATGCAATCTCAGCCGTTTCTGACATAACATAATAACCATGTGCAAATCCGGCGGGAATAAACAACTGATGTTTATTCTCATCTGACAATATCTCTCCTACCCATTTTCCATATGTTAGAGAGTCTTTTCTAATATCAACTGCAACATCAAATACTTTTCCTTTTAAACAGCGAAGCAGCTTTGCCTGGGGAAAATTGACCTGAAAATGAAGACCTCTCAATGTATTTTGAACCGACTTTGCATGGTTATCCTGCACAAATTTGCACTTTATTCCACCGATTGTAAACTTTTCAATATGGTACGATTCCATAAAAAATCCACGATGGTCTTCAATGACATCTGGTCTTATGAGTATAACCTCAGAAATTTTAGTTTGTATAAATTCCATACTATTCGTTTAAAATAGATTCTAAATATTGTCGATAATCATTATCCGGATATTTATTAATTAATTTGGATAAATGATCTTTCGTTATGAAGCCTTGTGCATAGGCTATCTCCTCTAAGCAGGCGACTTTCAACCCCTGTCTTGATTCAATAGTTTCAATGAAAGCGCCTGCCTCTAATAGGCTTTTATGGGTTCCTGTATCCAGCCAAGCAACTCCCCTACTCAGAAGCTCAACATGAAGGTCTCCCCTGTGCAGATATGCCTTATTAACATCCGTTATTTCAAGTTCTCCCCTTCCAGATGGTTTCATTGTCTTTGTAATGGAAACGACATTTTCATCATAAATATACAATCCCGGAACTGCATAATTAGTTTTTGGTTGATGAGGTTTCTCTTCAATGCTTAATACCGTTCCATTATCATTAAACTCAACCACTCCATATCGCTCCGGGTCTTTAACCGAATAGCCAAAAACGGTTGCTCCGCTAAAATTCTCCAGCTTTCCTTTTAGAAAATCAAGATACCCATGCCCATAAAATAAATTATCACCAAGAATAAGCGTAACAGAGTCATCCCCAATAAATTCTTCTCCAATTAAAAATGCCTGTGCAATTCCATTCGGTTCATCTTGAACTTTATACGAGATATCCATTCCAAGATATGATCCATCATTAAACAATTTTTCAAATCTAGGCGTATCTTCCGGTGTAGAAATGATGAGTACTTCTTTTATCCCCATGAGCATAAGTGTTGAGAGCGGATAATAAATCATTGGTTTATCATACACCGGCATAAGCTGCTTACTAGCAACCTTGGTTAGAGGAAATAAACGTGTTCCTGCACCGCCTGCTAAAATTATCCCTTTCATTAATTTACCACTCCCAGTCTTTCCTGCTGATAGGTATTATTTTGAATTGATTCCCACCATTCTTTATTATCTAAATACCAACGTATTGTTTTCTCAATGCCTGTTTCAAAGCTCTCTTTTGGCAACCAGCCCAATTTATTTTCTATTTTAGAAGCATCAATGGCATATCGAAAATCATGTCCGGGCCTGTCAGCAACATAGGTTATCAATTCTTCATATTTAGCACCGTTTGTTCTTGGGGAAAGTTTATCCATTTTTCCACAAATTATTTTTACTATATCAATATTTTTTATCTCATTATTTCCACCAATATTATAGGTACTTCCAATTCCACCATTTGTTAAAACAGAATAAATTGCATCACAATGATCTTCAACATACAACCAATCCCTTACATTATCTCCTTTTCCATATACTGGCAATGGCTTGTCGGACATACAATTTAATATCATCAGGGGAATTAGCTTTTCAGGGAATTGATAGGGTCCATAATTATTTGAACAATTAGTAATAAGCACAGGCAGGTCAAAAGTTCTATTCCAGGCCCTTACTAAATGATCGGACGAAGCTTTAGAAGCAGAATATGGTGAGCTCGGATCGTATGCAGTTTCCTCGGTAAAATAATCATTATCTCCAAGGCTTCCATAAACTTCGTCAGTAGAAACATGGAGAAAACGAAATTTTTCTTTATTCTCAGCAGGCATACTTTTATAATAATTATTGACTTCATCTAATAAAACTGCCGTTCCTACAATATTGGTTTGTATAAATTCGAAAGGTCCATCAATAGAACGATCCACATGAGATTCTGCGGCAAAGTTTACAATTACGTCAGGATGGAATTGTGACAGTGCTTTTTTAACATCGCTTCTTTGGCATATATCACCTTGAATAAATTGATAGTCAGGATGACTTTCAACATCTTTTAAGGTATCCAGGTTCCCAGCATAGGTAAGCTTATCAAAATTGAGAATTTTATTCCCCTCCTGCAGAACTTGTTTTAGAACAAAGTTTCCACCTATAAATCCTGCTCCTCCTGTAACCAATATCTTCATTTTATAATAATCCTAACTTTTTACGTATAAACCATTCTGTTGATAAAAGAACAATGAGTAACCACCAATAATTTTGAGTAGATAGTCCACTAATTTGGTAATTTCTTACATTTTGAATTGGTGTAATTTCGATATTAGAAAACATAGAATCCAACGATTCAATAGGTATATAAATACCACCCGAAGTATGAGCAACCTGCATTAGTATATTCTGGTCTTGTATTAATTCTTTTAATTCAATGTTCGCATCCTGAACTATTATCGATTCATTTGTGCTATTAATTTTCTTCCCATCAGGCAATTCTGCTTCACCTCTTAACGTAAATTCACCCGGCGAATGCAATGTCAAGTTACAATTATAATATTTTTCAGGAAAACTTTTAATACAATCGGTTATAAATGTATCCATATTTGAGTGAATAACTTTTACCTTGAAATTTAATAATCCTAAATTTTCAACCGGAAGTAACTTTGCACTGAAAATTTCCCCCTTGTTAAATGATGAGCCATCAATATGCATTGCAAGTAAACCTTCATTCCCATAATATGCATGTAAAAATAATTTATTTAACAAGGAAAATATTGGTGAAGAAAGATTATTTTTAGTTTTTAGATGATTTCCTGTTATATCCGGGATAGCAACCATGTACACATCATTCTTATTGGCAATCATAAAGCTGCCATCTGTAAAATTAATCCAATCATTATTATCCATTGTCCACTTTACCGACCGGGTTTGTGGAGGGAAAGAAGATAATTTGAATTGAACATCAATTATTTTTGAATATTCATCAGAAAGTGAGGTTAATATTTCAGAGTCTATGGCAGTGGGGATAAAAAAAGGAAATTGTGACCTTATAATCTCCCCTGTTGTTAAATTACTTTTAGGACCTTCCAAATACACCATTGGAATGTGTCGAGAGCGAGATGATTGAATCAATTTATCAAACAATATTCTGTCATTATTCCCACTTGGAAAATCATCAAATACAATCAGTTTATGATCTCCTGACAAAATGCTTTCCGGATGAGTGTTCCAATTTAAAGCATCGATTCGATAATGGTGCTCAACTTCTATTCCTTCCAGTGAATTTAGAATTGATTTAATGCTAGAAGAATTGGGTGACAATGCACCAGATATCAATATAACTTTATCAATATCAGATTGAACGTTAACCTTGAATGAATATTGATTGTTTTTTAGCTGAGACTCACCATCAATTGAGTATATAGTGGCATTGTTTAAACCGGTGAAATTTATTGCAGGAATAAAAATTTCTATTTCATGATTATGTGAACCTGATTTAAAACTTACTGATTCTGTAAATATTTTCTTGCCATTTCCATTGTAAATATCTAATGTGGTATTGGCATCATTTTGAATTTTTGCGCTAGCTTTCATAACAAGTTTTACAGTATCTGTAATATTAGATCGAGGGGGAATTATTACGCGATTAATGGCAAGGTCATTTTCAGAAATTACTGGCCCAACGCCGATGGTATGAATGGGTATATTTTTAGGGAAATTAATATTGTTTAATTCACGACCCAGCGTTGCTTTTCCATCGGTAATTAATAAGATTTGGTTTGGATTTTCAAATGCCATAAAATTAGGAAGATTCGTAAAATCTGTAACGCCAATTGCAGTTAAATCATCGTTTATTAATTCTATTTTTTTACCTAATCTGTAGAAGTTTTTATCAATTTGATTATTATCAAAAAGGGCGCTGATACTCTGCATAATTCCTTCTACTGATAATTCCATTTTATCGAAATGGGCGTACATACTTTCAGACAAATCAAATATTATATCTATATTTTGAGGAATTTGCTCTTTTTTCTTAAAATTTGTCCAGGGATTAATCAGCAATAATAATAGAATAATTAAAGTAATAGATCTAAGAGAAATGAGTGATAGTTTATAAGGTAATGGAATATTTTTTAACAATTTCCAATATCTAATCAACAGTAAAATAAAACTTATTGTGAAAATAATGGTGAAGAATGGCGATCCCAAGATTTTCATATTATTCAATAGCTCCATCATTCAAAGGCAAATTTGGATTCGCTTTTAAGGATAAGGGTGAATAAATTCCTTTTTTCAATTTTTCATATCCTGCTATCGCTATCATTGCAGCGTTATCAGTACAATATTCTGAAGTTGGGAAATATATTTCTGTAATTAAATCATCTTTTAATTTTTCTGACAATTTCCGAAAACGTTTATTCGCAGCAACACCTCCCACAATTGAAATTTGTTTTATCCCCGTTATGGAGATAACCTGGGTTAATCGCTGTAATAACGATTTTATGATCGCCTCTTGATAACTTGCTGCAATATTGCACTTATTATCTTCAATATCATTCTCAGACATTCCGCGAATTTTATATAATAATGCTGTTTTTAATCCGCTAAATGAAAAGTTCAATGGGTTACTTTTTACTTTTGGAATTGGAAAATTATATTTTTCGGGATCACCGTTTTGAGCCATTTTTTCTATTTCAGGACCACCGGGATAGGTTAAACCTAAAATACAAGCACCTTTATCGAAAGCTTCACCTGCAGCATCATCAACAGTGGTTGAGTGTAATATGTACTTTCCTGGATATTGTACCTCCCATATTTGGGTATGCCCTCCAGTTACCAACAAACATAAGTATGGGTATTGCATTTTTGGGTTTGAAATAAAACTTGCATAAAGATGGCCTTCTAGGTGATTAACTCCTATATATGGAATTTTTAACGCAATAGAAAGGCCTTTTGCGAAATTTAACCCTACAAGCAGCGCACCCATCAATCCGGCACCAAATGTCACAGCAATTGCCTGAATATCAGATAAGCTAATATTAGCTTTTTCTAAGGCCTTATGAATAATAGTGGTAATTTGTGAATCATGCTCACGTGAAGCAATTTCCGGAATTACTCCACCAAATTGTTTATGAATTATCTGGGAAAGGACAACGTTGCTTATTATCTCACCGTCACTACATATAGCTCCAGCAGTTTCATCACAGGAGCTTTCAATACCAAGAATAAGCATAAAAAATAGGGGCTGATTATATCAGCCCCTCACTTTATTAAATTAAATGAATATTATTCATTCACAGAATCTTCGTCATCTGAATTATTTTCAGATGAATCATCAGATTCATTACTTTCTTCATTATCAGAAATCTGATCAATGACATCCTGTGGAATTTCTAACTTTTCTGATTCCGGTTCATCAACAACCATTTCCGTTTCCGGTTCACCCTCATCCTCCAAACCATCCAATCCTAAATCCAGCATGAGAATGATTTTCTTATATTCTTCATCCACTTCCTGTACAGTTACTTCATGAGTCTCACCTTCTTTGAAATTAATCAATATTTGATTTTTCTCATGCTTTTTTAACCGTTTCAGGGGAACAATCCCCTCTAGGCCTTCACCTAAATCGAAAATAATACCTTTATCTAATACTTTTAAAATGACACCATTAACTACTTTACCTGAAGTGAAATCATTTTTAATATTTTCCCAAGGATTTGTCTCAATCTGTTTAATACCCAAAGCCAATCGTCTTTCTTCAGAAGATACTTCTAAAATACGAACCTTTATAGTATCTCCCTTTTGCACAATTTCTTTAGGATGCCGCACTTGTTTAACCCAGGACATATCAGATACATGAACCAATCCATCGATGCCTTCTTCCAATTCAATAAAAGCTCCGAACTGCGTTAAATTCCGAACAATCCCATCATGATCACTTCCTACTACAAACTTACTATCTATGGTATCCCATGGATTATCTTGCAGTTGTTTGATTCCTAGGGAAATTTTCTTCTCACCTGTGTCAATATTAAGAATCTTCGCCTCTACTTTATCACCTACCTTAAACATATCAGAAGGATGTTTTATATGACGAGTCCAAGACATTTCAGAAATATGTATCAAACCCTCAACCCCTTCTTCCAATTGAATAAAAGCACCATAATTCATCATGTTCACTATTTTTCCTTCTATGATTGAATCTATTGGATACTTATCGTCAATATCTACCCAAGGTTCTGGCTGCAATTGTTTCATACCTAAAGATACACGAACTTTTTCTACATCAAAATCGATCACCTTAACAGTGACCTTTTCACCAATCGAAACCTTGTCAGTAGGGTGGTTGATTCGTCCCCAAGTGATATCCGTAATGTGCAATAAACCATCAATGCCACCAAGATCAACAAAGGCTCCAAAGTCGGTAATATTCTTCACCATTCCTTCCAGAACCATTCCAATTTCCATATCTTCAAGAACAGCTTGTCTTTTTTCGAGCAGATCATCCTCTAATATGGCTTTACGGGAAAGCACTATGTTTTGTCTGAGTTCATTAAATTTTACAATTTTAAACTCACTCTCTACGCCAAGGAATTCGTCAAAATCCATAACTGGTTTAATATCCACCTGTGACCCTGGAAGGAAGGCCTGTACAACACCTAAGTCCACAACCATACCACCTTTAATCCTACGGCTTATCAACCCAGTAATGAGTTCTTCTTTTTCAAAACAATTACGAATTTCTGTCCACCGTCTCTGGAAATCAGCTCTTTCCTTGGAAAGGATAATATTTCCACGACGGTCTTCGAAAGTAATAATAAACACATCAATTTCATGTCCAACTTCCGGGAGTTCTTTAAATTCAGTGCGATGAATAATTCCCTCAGCTTTAAAGCCAATATCAACCAGCACATCTCTATCAGTGAGGCCTACCACTGTACCTGTTACAACTTCCCGTTCTTTTATATCGCTGAATGTATCTGCATATTGCTCATGCAATGCATCCGGCACAAATTCATCTTCTTCATATTGATCCAATTCATTTTCAGCCACTACTTTTATATCTAAAATGGATGGATCTAAATAATCTAATACAGCTACCGGAGGCGGAATACGTTCCTCCTCTGTTTCAGATAGTTCTGTTTTTTCTTCAACCACAGCATCAGATTCACTTTCTTCAGTTTCCTCAGCAACTTCTTCAGTTTCTGCCTGGGTTTCAGTGATTTCTTTTATGTCTGCAACCACATCATCAGATTCGCTTTCTTCAGCTTCCTCAGGGTTAGTTTCCTCAGCAATTTCTTCAGTTTCTGCCTGGGTTTCAGTGATTTCTTTTATTTCTTCAACCACAGCATCAGATTCGTTTTCTTCAGCTTCCTCAGGTTTAGTTTCCTCAGCAATTTCTTCAGTTTCTGATTGGGTTTCAGTAGTTTCTTTTATTTCTTCGGTTGCGGAAATAGATTCTACCACCTCTGTGGATTCTGTATTTTCTATTTCCTGGTTTTTTTGTTCTATGTCTGTACTCATTATGTGAGTCTTGCTCCTATTTGATTGTTTTATTTACGATTTCTACGATGCGGTTTACCTGCTCTTCAATGCTTATACCGGTAGTATCTATTTCTACCGCATCCTCTGCTTTTTTCAAAGGGGAATGCTTTCTGGTGGAATCTTTTCTATCACGCTCTAGCATCTCAGCGGTTAATTCCTCTAAAGAAACTACTTCACCTTTTGCTTCCATTTC
>CAJWYZ010000041.1 GCA_913049525.1 uncultured Fidelibacterota bacterium
GTTCCGTCACCCCCAATTCCGATAAATCCATCATAGGCAGAAAGGTCCAGCTGATGGGCAAGTTCCTGGGCGTGACCGGCAAATGTGGTTTCAATAATAAAAAGTTCAACTCCTACCGCATCAAAAATTGGTTTCACCTTTTTAAGTAAAAGAGGTCCCTGCTTGGTACCCCCATGGGGATTAACCGTCAAGATAAATTTCATAATTAGAAATATTTTATTTAATTAATCTCAGATTAATCGGATACCGATATGCTTTCCCGTCATTTGCTTTGATTCCAGCAATAATAGTAATTATTACATTAAATATTCCTAATCCAATTAAAATAGGGATGCCGATCAATACTATTATTAATATAATTGATCCTATCAAATAAATTGTCATGCTGATCTGAAAATTCAGCACTTCTTTTGCGTGATCTTCCACAAAAGACATCTCCTCCTTTTTGATGAGCCATATGATTAGGGGTGCCAGAATATTTCCAAAAGGGAAAATAAACATACAAAGTGCACTGAAATGACTTAGCATTGCCCAGGTTCGTTCATCTTTTGAGGGTGTAATTTCCATCGGTGGTATTGATTCTTCAGACATGATATTCTCCAATATATATTAGTCTAATTTACTAATATATGTGTTTGATTTCCTTTAATTTCATTACCATGGTACCAACATTTGTTTTCATCTCAATTTTCACTGGCATTTTAATGTCGTCATTTGAAAGCCAGACTCGTAATTCTCCATTATTTTTCAGTAGGGGTAATCCATCTGGAGAAACGGGTTCTACTTTTAGGCAATCAAAGCTACCTGCAGATACATTTATGGATTCTTTTCCCGTTATATTTACACCTACTTCTCTTATTTTTTTCTCGCTTGCAGATAAAAAGTGAAAGGTGTCCCCCAAAGATAATTTTTGACTCCGTAAAAAATAAATAAAGGCTATAGGGTCATACACTGGATCTGTGATGGTGAAATATTTTTTATTCCATATTAACAGACTATCTCCCGATATGTGTGCTGAGTGATTTCGGTGATATTTCCCCTCTCGAATCTTCTTTACAGCTTTTAAAAGAGAAAAATCCTCTACGTTCAGCCAGGAAAGTGTTTCATCCCGGACTTCATAAAAATTATCTAAAAACGAATTGGTTTTTACGGAGGTTGAAAGCAAGTACGTGAGTTTTCCATTTAATGAATCGGATTTTAGAGAAAGTATTGCATTTCCAGCCGGGAATAATCGAAATCCTGCTGAATAGTGTAATTCTTCCCCAACAAAATTGGGCGAGATTGCCCAAATGCTTGTTATTAAAAGGAAAAGTAAATATTTTTTGTGTTTACTCATCGGTAAATATTGCTTTAATAATGGCATCGGAAGCCAGTTTTTGTTTGCGGATAAAATGAGCCATTTTTCCCTTATATTTTTCCAACTTATCTGGATTACTAAGAAGGGTGAGAAATTGAACGAAATCTTCTGAATTATTGATTACAGATGCTAGTTCATCTTCAACTAAAGAAACTGCCATATCCACAATTTGATAATTAGGACCAAAACTCACAACATTTTTATAAACAGCAGGTTCCATAACAGAATGAACTCCTGCTCCAAATCCTGCACCCACATAAGCTAAATCTGAATATTTGTATAGATTTGCCAAAACACCAATTTTATTAATAATCACTACCTGTGATTCTTTCAATTTTTCCTTTTCAGAGTAATATGCCCATGACAGCCCTAGCTCAGATAATTTATTTTCAATAATGTTTAATTCTGATTTATTAATTTCGTGGGGGACAATAATTATTCGGTGGTCTTTTTGCTCAAGGGATTGGTTGCCATTAGGATAGTATTCTTTGAATCCTTCAAAAATTACAGGAAAGTCTGATGGAATAATACTGCCTAAAATAAGGGTATGGGATGAGGCAAAACATTCTGGAAGCAGAGGGGAATTATTTTCAGATTTTAATTCAAATAGTCTGTCTAATCGGCTATCACCTGTGACCAATATCTTTTTTTGTGAGACAAGATTGAGCAGATTGGATTGCAACCTTTCAGATCCAGTGAGTATGAGGTTGAAATTATCAAATATCTGTTTTAGGAAAAATATCATAAATCTAGAATTATAATGACGTTCTCGGTATAGATTTGCATTTATCAGAATCGTATTTATACCCAATTGCTTTGCAATAAAGAGGTGGGTTGGCCAGATATCATTTCTGGTAATGATATAATGATGGATATCAAATTTTCGAAAAAATAAAAGTGCAGACCAAGGAAAATCAAAGGGATGATAGCATACGGCGTCTGCCAAAGAGGTATTTTTTTCAATGTTGAAAATTGTGGGGGAGAAAAAAGTAAGTAAAATAAAATAACGGGATCGATTTACTTTTTTAAGAATAGGCTTTAATTGCTCAAGCTCACCAGTAGATGCGGCATGGAAAAGTACAACCTGTTTTCCAGCTCCGTTCTCCTTTTTCCTTTCTCCTGCCAGATGCCAAGTAGATTTTTGATTCGCCCAATGATGGCGTAATTTAGGAGTGAAGATGGCAAAAACTGGAAGAAGTATCCACAGTATCGGTGACAGTAGCCAATAAAGGGGAATTATAAACACAGGTATTATTGAGCGTTCAGGATAATATCAGCAAATTCCCGAAAAGCACCATTTCCTCCATGGCGAGTTGTTATATAATCGGGTGTAAATTGATCAATAATTGGACTGTTTCCAGCAAGTGCCGAAAATCCGACTGCCTTTAACACCTCTAAATCATTTACGTCGTCCCCTATGAATGCAACTTCATCCATGGAAATTTCATATTTTTTTGTTAGATAAGTAAGGCGTTTCAGTTTTTCATGCTCGTCTACATACACTTCATCTATGTTTAATTTTTCAGCCCGCGCAATAACTGTATCAGAATTTTCTCCAGTTAAAATAGCAATGATAATCCCCTTTTTTTTCAGCATTGCAGTTGCCATTCCATCATAGGTAGAGAATGCTTTCATCCATTCACCTTCAGGCGTAACATACATTCGAGCATCTGTCCAAACTCCATCGATATCTGTGCCAACCAATTTCACTTTTTTTGCCTTAGTTATTAAATCAGCCACTGAATGTTTTCCTTATTAATTAAACCAGTTTTCCTTCATTTCTTTAAAATAACTCCCGTTTCAACAGATAGAATGTGCGGAAGATGTACAGCGATTTGTCTCCAGCTATTTCCTTCATTGTCACTCATCCAGAGAGAGCCGGATGTTGTACCAAAATATACACCAGCATTATTCATATTATCTGTTGTTAATCCTCGCCGTAGAACTGTAAACCAGGCATTTCGCATGGGTAGTCCAATATCTTGCCGAAACCAATTGTCACCACCATCATTTGAGCAGTAAAGTGCTGGTTGACCTTCAGGGCTTACCCGAGACCAGGCTTCATTGCCATCAATAGGGAATACCCAGAGGGTGTTTGGATCTGCAGGATGTACAGCAATTGGGAATCCAATATCTCCAATATCTGCAGGCATATTATCACCAATTCTGACCCATTTTTTATTGGGGCGGTCAATACGATAAATACCACAATGATTTTGTTGATATAACCGTCCAGGTTCAAAAGGGTGAAAAATTAAAGAGTGGGGGTCATGTCCAAATTTTGGTGAACCCTTCAGATAGTCTGCTTTCAGTCCGCCATTTAATGGTTCCCATGTTTTTCCTTGATCCTCAGATTCAAAAATTCCACCGTATGACATCCCAATATACATATGGTTTTTATCCATTGGATCTATTAAAATGGAATGCAACTTAGGAACTTTAGGGTATCCATCTGGACTGTTAGCTGTCCATTTTCCCCAATGTGGGTTACTGTTAAACCCTGCCACGGAGTTCCAGGTGTCACCTCCATCTTCTGACCTGAATAACCCCTGAGGTGAAGTTCCAGCATACCATACTTTACCCTCACTATCATGCCCAGGAGCAATATAATAGATATGATCTACTTTCCGTTTAAGTTTGTCCTTTGGAAATGCCGGTAGTTTTGTAGCTGGATTCCAAGTCTTACCAAAATCTTTTGACCGATAAATGGTTGTCCCCGATTGCCGGGATTGAACCGATGCCAAGAGGGTTTTGTTATCTCGATGATCCAAAACCAAATGATGCACAATCGATCCTAAAAAATGAGGACCATTTACATCCCAATGGCGCCTATCACTGTCAGAGTAATACAGAAATGCACCTTTTTCAGTGGCAACAAGCAGTATCAGTTCAGATATTTCATCCCGTACAAAGACTATTGCTTGTTTTTCTTCCACCATTACCATGGATTTACTCCCAAATTAATCTATGAATATAAAAACAACCGAATGGAAGGAAAAAGAGATATGGAAAGGAAAAATGAGAAAGGAGATAGCTATGCATAATTGTAAAATCAAAATTCTACTTTGAAATTGGACAAATGCTTGAATTATTAATAGTACCCCCGCAAATTGAAGAGCATTCTTAATTCTAAAATCTTACATCTTCAACAAATTACCCCAGCGATCGTCTATAATACTCAAAAGGGGTTTTTAGTCCATACCAATGAGGAAAAACTTTTACAATTTCAGTCTTTCCAGGAAATCGTTTGGATATTCCCTGCTCAACGTGGCCTGTTATATAATTATACTTCTGTTTTTTTGCCCAGTTTACATAAATCCGTTTTAAGGTTTTACCATATCCGCCTTTTCCTCTGTACTTGCTACTGACAACAAATGCATAGGTGTAAAGTGTATCCTTCTTTCCTAAATTAACATCAAAATGTGACCAGCTTTCCTGTTTAAAATATTCCAGAGGTACACCAATAATATAGCCGATTATTTCACCCTTTAATCGTGCAAGAAATGGTAGCGTCTCTGAATTGAAATATTTTGGAATATTGGTTTTTGTGAGTAGAGCTTGAGAACCAAACCTCTCAGCCATGCAATGGGAGATATCTATTAATCCGGGGATATCATCTTTCCCTACTTTTTTCACCAGTTCTATCCGAAAGTTGAATGCACTTGCAGCAATCACTTTGACTTCCGATTTTTCATCCATTTTTAGTAAAAGTTGTTCCATGGGTGGGGAAGTAATTTAGATGGTGGATTGATTTAATACAAACTGCAAATTCATAGTTATCAGCATTTTTTATTCATGGGGAAACACCTTTATATTTAATGCTGTGGCAATATCCTTTACTCAACGATTAGAAACTGTCTGCAGAGATAAAAATAACTCACTCTGCATTGGACTGGACATTGATCCGGACAAATTTCCATCTGAACTTGATACTTCACTTTCAGGTATGGAATCCTTTGGCAAGGATGTCATTGATGGTACCATAGATTTTTGTCCGGTGTATAAACCTAATTTTGCTTTTTTTGAACGATTCGGTTCACAAGGGTTTGCATTGCTGGAAAGGTTGGTAGCTCATATTAATGGAAGAGCCATTGTTATTGCCGATGCTAAGCGAGGTGATATTGGAAATACATCCCATCAATATGCATCTGCAATTTTAGATGGAATGGGATGTGATGCCATAACTATTTCCCCTTATATGGGAAGAGATGCTATAAAACCATTTATTGAAAATGCTGCAAAGGGGGTTTTTATATTGGCAGTAACTTCAAATTCCAGTGCCAGTGAAATTCAAGAGCATGAGAATCAATCAAACCCTTTGTATAAAAAAGTAATTCAAATTGCTATGGAATTAAATACGAATGAAAATATTGGTTTAGTTGTTGGGGCAACAAAAACCGAAGTGATGCAAGAGGTAAGGGAATTGTCAAATGGAATGCCTTGGCTTATTCCCGGTGTTGGAACTCAAGGAGGTGATTTGGAGACTGCGTTAAAAATCTCACATAAAAGTGGAATAGGCATTATCAATGTATCACGAGGAATTTTGTATGCCGGCGATGGCAGCCTCAATGATGTTGTTCAATCCGCAAAAAATTATACTGAAAAAATACGGAGCATGGTATGGAATCCAATAAGTTGCTAACTCTATTACAAGAAACGGGCGCTATGTTGGATGGTCATTTTCTACTCACGTCAGGCAGGCATAGTAATGTGTATATAGAAAAATTTCGAGTTCTGGAACATCCTCGTGCATTGGATGATGTATGCAGAGCAATGGCAGAAACCGTAGAAAATCAAAATGTAGAATTGGTTCTTGGAGCCGCCATTGGAGGGATACTTATTGCCGGAGGAGTAGGCAGGCATTTGGGTGTTAAACATATTTTTTCAGAGCGGGTGGATGGGAAAATGGAACTTCGTCGTGGATTTTCCATTATAAAAGGACAGAGGATAATCATCGTGGAGGACATTATTACCACAGGCGGGTCAGTTTTTGAACTGATTCAATTGGCGAAGGACTACGAAGCAGAAATTATTCATGTAGTGAATTTAGTGGATCGCAGTTCAGGGGGAGTCAATTTTGAAGTTCCCACAACCGCTCTTCTCACGATACCTTCCGAAAGTTGGGAGCCTGAAGATTGTCCACTATGTCAACAAGGGATAGCCATCACCCAAAGAGGGCGAACAGGCAAACAAATGGAGACAGTATGAAAAAAATAATACTAATTATTATTGTGGGATTTTTAATGGGTGAAGCCAATTCTGATTCCCTGAAGGTGGATGGTGAAAAACCGAAAATTCCTATTGGGTTCGATCTATCCAAGGGATTTAATATCCCAGGACTCATTCCAAAGAATCTTATTCCTGGAACGAAAACTTTCCTATTTCCTCATGAGATTGAAGTCATAAAAGAAGCTGCAAAAAACTTTAATCCGGAACCTGTTACTGAGGATGACATTGTCATTATGGAAACGACCCGTGGCACAATGAAATTAAAACTTTTTCCAAATGCTGCACCGAACCATTGTAAAAATTTTAAAAAGCTGGCAAATAGTGGTTTTTATGATAAAACAAAATTTCACAGAATTATTCCTGGTTTTATGATTCAGGGGGGTGACATTAATTCTCGAGATAATGATGGGAAAAATGATGGTCACGGTGGACCCGGGTGGACGGTAGATGCAGAGTTTAATGACATACCTCATAAACGGGGGATATTGTCCATGGCTCGGTCTTCAGCCCCTAATTCCGCTGGAAGTCAATTTTTTATCTGCGTTGCAGATGCCCCACACCTTGATGGCAAATATACTGTTTTTGGGGAAGTAATAGATAAAGTACATATCGTTGATCATATTGTCAATACACCAACCGAAAATAGTCAGGCTATCATGATGAGTAAAGAAAGTATTCCTGATGGAGAGGATCCAGATGATTGGATCACCTTAAAAGATCCCAAAACGAAAAAGAAATTATATTCAAAAATTCCTAAAAATATGAGAAAAACTGATTATGAATATGATATGAGAAATAAAATTAAATCTGATAAACCAGCAATTCAAGTTATTATTGAAAAAGTAAGAGTGGTAAATAGTACAACGGAAAATAAAGAAACAGGACCTGTTACAGAATAATGGCTTCCAAAACAATTAAAATTGGACTAGTTCTGGGAGGTGGCGGTGCAAGAGGATTAGGGCATATTGGCGTTTTAAAGGCACTTAAAAAACATGCAATCCCCATCCACATGGTAGCGGGAACATCCATTGGGGCTGTCATAGGAGCCATGTATGCAGCAACTCAGGACCCCGACTGGATAGAAAATAAGTTTAAAGAATTTATTGATAGTGAAGCCTATAAAAAAATTGGATTACATCGGCTGGTTCCCACTGGTCAACCCAATGGTTCAATTTTTCAGACGGCTGCTACTTATATGAAAAACCAAATCATTATTAATTTATCAAACGAACGATTAGGGATCCTCAAACAGGAACGATTATCAGAAATTATCGATTTCATGCTTCCTGTTAAAACTTTTGAGGAATTACAGATTCCATTTTCCTGTCTAGCAGTAGACTTAAACTCTGGAGATGATGTCATTTTCAATTCAGGCAATTTAGTAGAAGCAATCGCGGCGTCATCTGCAATACCCGGATATATTCCTCCTATAGAAAAAGATGGAATGCTCTTGACAGATGGTGCTGTATCCTGCCCGGTTCCTGTGAAAACTGTTCGGAAAATGGGAGCGGATTTTCGAATAAGCGTGGATGTAGGACTCAACCATTTTGAACCTCTGGAAAACCCCAATTTGTTACAAGTGCTTGGACGGGCAGAACAAATTACATCCACTCGTCTGGGGGAAGTTAAATCAGAAAAAGCAGATATTACTATTCGACCAGACACCCTGAATGCATTTTGGGCGGAGTTTGATAAAATTGATCAATTGGTCAAATTAGGTGCTGAGGAAACAGAAAAACAATTTTGGAAAATTAGGGATAATTTGAAAAAGAAGAAAAGTATTCATCATAAAGTCATTCAATTTTTTGAGTATATTTCAGGAATAGAAAGGGATCAGGCAGCATGAAAATTGCAGGTAAATTAATGTTAATAGGTCTCTTTTTAGGGACTTTTATAAACGGGCAGAACGATTTTGAAAATGCTGTTAAATACAGCCTGAATTTAGATAGAGATGAGGTTCACAGCGGGGAAGTAGTAACACTTTCTGCAAAGCTGAAAATAGCAAAAGATTTCTATGTTTATTCTACCCATCCGGAGAAAAGTTTAAGCCCGTCATATATTGAATGGGAAGACAGCAGTTTTTTCAGTAATGTGGGAATTTTGCAAGAGCCTTCCTCAAAAACCAAATACGACCCCATGTTTAAAATGGATATAGGGTATCATACTTCTCAAGTGCAGTTTAGACAGGATTTAAAAATAAATAAAAATGTTAAACCTGGTCCCTACACATTAAACGGCACCTTTGTTTATCAGGCCTGTGACCCAACAAAATGCATCCCTCATTGGGATGATTTTACAGTAAAACTAACGGTTATGAAAGGGGAGGCTGATACAAAATATATTACTTCAGTTCAATCTAAATTTGAAAATATTGAAGGAGAAACGGATGTAAAATTAAGTGCAAATGATGAGTTAGATTCCATTATTCAAGAAGGGTTGATCTCATTTATTCTGTTTGCATTAAGTATGGGATTCTTGGCCTTACTCACGCCCTGTGTGTTTCCTATGATTCCTATAACCGTGTCGTTTTTTACAAAAGCAGGTGAGAAGGAAGACTCCTCGCCATTGTTTTCAGCTCTGGTTTATACCATTGGCATAATTGTTATATTCACCAGTTTAGGATTAATACTAGCCCTCACATTAGGAGCTGCGGGTGCCAACCAAATGGCTTCGAATCCCTGGGTAAATATTTTCATTGCAGCCTTATTTATCTACTTTGCCTTCAGCCTATTTGGACATTATGAAATCCAAATGCCCTCTGTTTTCCGTCAATTTAGTAGTAAGCAGGAAGACAGAGGAGGTGTAATTGGAATTCTATTTATGGCACTTACTTTTACGCTTACATCCTTCACATGCACCGTGCAATTTGTGGGGTTATTATTGGTGGCTGCAAGTCAGGGAGCATTTTTCTGGCCGGTTTTGGGCATGGTAGTATTTTCCACCGCATTTGCATTCCCGTTCTTTTTCCTGGCACTTTTCCCCCAATATCTTGCCAAACTGCCTAAGTCGG
>CAJWYZ010000042.1 GCA_913049525.1 uncultured Fidelibacterota bacterium
AGACGATATAGATAATTTATTCGACAGAGTCGATTTATTAGAAAGAAATATTGATTTTTTAGCGAATGTGGCGGGAGAAGGAATATTGGGCAAACCAGAGCTAATTACAATTGAAGACTTAAAAACGGTTTTAAATAATTTGGTTGTTTGCAGGTTTTACATGTGCCAGCAAGTTGGAAAAAGAATGCTCAAGTCTGGTAAAGGTTCAATTTTAAATATAGGTTCTTTAGCTAGCACAACAGCACTTGGAAGAGGGCATATTGCATATTCAATTGCTATGGGTGGAGTAAGCCAAATGACTAAAGAGTTAAGTACTGAATGGAGTTCTAGAGGAGTAAGAGTAAATACTGTGGCACCAGCGCAGGTTCTGAACGACGGTTTAAAGACTCGAATGGAAAAAGATCCTAAACTTGGGGAGTTTTTTTTGGGAGGAATACCTGCAGGTCGACTTGGAGCACCAAATGATATAAAAGGTATCGCAGTTCTTCTGGCATCAGACGCATCAAGCTGGATTACAGGTGCCACCATTCCATTGGACGGTGGCAACTTAGCAATGAATAGTGGTGGAACACCAGGTCATATGAATAATCAAAAAGATTAATCAGGAGAAGGAATGAGATTAATGAGGTTTTTAGATAATAAAGATAAAAAGATAAAATATTGCACAGTTGAAAATGGATCTAATTTTTTAATTGATGGGGATATTTATTCAAATTATAAAGTTACAAAGGAAAAGGCAAATATTTCAAAAATTTTGTCACCAATAAACCCAAAATCGATTCTTTGTATTGGATTAAATTACAAAAAACATGCGGCTGAAGGGAATGACAAAATACCTGAATATCCTATAGTGTTTATGAAGCTAGCTAACTCGGTTCAGAATCCTGAAGATCCAATAATAATTCCTAAACATTTAGAAAGTGAATCAGTGGATTATGAATGCGAATTAGCAGTCATAATTGGTAAACAATGTAAAAATGTAACTAAATCAAATGCACTTGATTACGTATTAGGCTATACATGTTCGAATGATGTCAGCGCAAGGGACTGGCAATTATTTAAAGGGGGTTCTCAGTGGTGTCGCGGAAAAACATTTGATACATTTTGCCCCTTAGGTCCAGTCATTACTTTGAAAGATGAAATTGATGATCCAAATAGTTTAAATATTAAAACTATTCTGAACGGAAAAACAATGCAGGATTGGAATACGGCGGATATGATTTTTGATGTGCCTACGTTAATAGAATTTCTAAGTGGGAGTACTACTTTAGAACCAGGAACTATAATCCTTACTGGGACACCGCACGGGATAGGTTTTGCGAGGGATCCAAAAATTTTACTAAAAAAAGGTGACACGGTTACAATCGAAATTGAAAAAATAGGAAAGCTAACTAATCCTGTAATTGATGAGATTTTATGAAAAATTATTCTTCTCGCTTACACCAATTTTATGAAAATAAGTAAAGAAAAATTAAAAAACATCTTCGTCAAGATGTATACCATTAGAAAGTGTGAAGAAACTTTAGCTAAAGCTGCTCAACAAGGATTAGTTTTTGGTGCTTGTCATACTTATGTTGGGCAGGAGGCAATAGCATCAACTGTCTGTGAAGAATTAGAAAATAATGATCTGATTTTCAGTACCCATAGAGGACATGGCCATGCTTTAGCAAAGGGGTTAGATCCTTTTGAACTTATCTCAGAGTTATTTGGGAAAAAAACTGGTTGTTCAAAGGGAAGGGGTGGAAGTATGCACCTTTTCAAGCCTGAGATTGGTCTTATGGGAACAAGTGGTATTGTAGGGCCTAATATTCTACAGTCTTGTGGTGCAGGATACGCTATGAATTTATTCAATAAGCATAATGTATCTATTTCATTTTTCGGCGATGGTGCAGTAAATAATGGTGCTTTCCACGAAGGGCTAAACATGGCCAGTATATGGAAATTACCAGTTATATTTATTTGTGAAAACAACCAGTTTGCGACTGAAGTGCCATTTAGTTATTCCAGTGGTAGTAAAAAAATAGGAAGTAGAGGTCATAATTATGGGATTAAGGGGTATGAAATAGATGGTAATGACGTTTTTGAAATTCATAAAACTATTAATTTAGCCATCAAAGATGCAAAAGAAGAAAAAAAACCATCTTTAATAGAATGTAAAACATATAGAACCAGATCTCATGCTGAGGGTATGGTTGACTATACTTATAGGACAAAGGGGGAGGTAAACAAATGGAGAAAGAAATGTCCAATAGTTAGGTTGGAAAAACATTTTCTCAAAAATAAAATTTTTACAGATAAAGAATTAAACAAATTTAAGGAAGAAATTGATTCAAAAATTTCCTTCTCTTATCAAAAGGCCAAAGAAGCCCAATTCCCTGAAAAATCAACAGTTCTAGATTTTGTTTATTCAGATTACGCTGAAACAAATTTAAGCGGCAATCATTCAATCAGTAAAAATAAAAATATGATTCAGGCAACTCACGATGTCTTAGATTACGAAATGGGAAAGAATGATAAAATATTTGTTTTAGGCGAAGGTATAGGCAAACGTGGAGGTAATTTTAGCACTACAATAGGGTTATATGAAAAATATGGGCAATTGAGAGTCTGTGATACTCCAATATGTGAAAGAGGATTTGTAGGATTAGCTTGTGGGGCTGCAATGGCAGGAGCAAGACCTATAGTAGATTTTATGTTTATCGATTTCATAAACGACGCTTTCGGTGAAATTATAAATCAAATAGCAAAAATTCAATACATGAGCAGCGGTAGAATTAAAATGCCAATAATTCTACGGGGATGTATCGGAATAGGACATAGTGCGGCTACTCATCATTCTGGGAGTTATTATGCATTATATTCTCATTTCCCCGGACTAACTATAGTAGTTCCTTCTAATGCATATGACGCTAAAGGTCTCTTTGCAACTGCGTTAAATTGCGACAATCCAGTTTTGTTTTTAGAGCATCGTGAAATCATAATGAACAAAGATGAAGTACCAGATGCGAATTATCAAATACAATTTGGAGAAGCAAATATTGTTATTGAAGGAAATGAACTTACTGTTGTGGCAATTTCAAAGATGGTTATACTTGCAAAAGAGGTAATTGAGGGACTATCGGATTCATATAATTGTTCGATTGAATTAATTGATCCCAGATGTGTTTCACCATTAGATTATGAAACCATTTTAGAGTCCGTTAAAAAAACCGGGAGATTGCTGATAATAGATGAAGAGTTCGAATCCTGTAGTATTGCATCGCAAATTTCATCTAAAATTGGTGATATAGCTTTTGATTATTTAGATGCCCCTATAAAAGCACTTAATGGATCTTTTTCCCCAACACCATACAGTCCAAGTCTAGAAAGTCAAGTCATCCCTGATTCAGCAATTATCAAAAAGAAAATTATGGACATGTTTACTGAGTAAATTTGAACAGCTATGAAAAATGAAATCCTGATACCAAAACTAGGATGGTCTATAGATGAAGCAGTTTTTGTTGAATGGCACAAATCAAATGGAGATTATATTAATTCGGGTGATGACATTTTCAGTGTAGAAAGCGACAAGGCTATCCAAGTTGTAGAATCAATAGACTCTGGTTGGTTATGGATTGACCCAGAAGTTCCAAAAGAAGGACAGATTTTAAAATTTGGAACAGTTATAGGGTATTTATCGGAAGATAAAACAAATACCACTATTAATCTTAAAATTGATGATCATGAAAATGTTGAAAATAATCAAATTTCTAACCAACTTGATAAAGATGAAATAAATACAATTGAAGAATTTGATAAGAGAGCCGGAACGCAAGAGGGTGACAACAAATTAAATATATCTGACCGAATTATTATTAGCCCTCGCGCAAAATCTGTTGCTAAAAGATTAAATATAGATTCATTTTCTGAAATAAAAGGTTCAGGCAAAAACAACAGAATAATAGAAAAAGATATTATTCTTTTTCATGATAATACAAATCATAAAACGGTAGGACTTGATGGTTTAAGCCCCAATCATATTAATGTAACAATTAATTGTTCTGAATTGATAGATTTTATAAATTCATACAACGAAACAGAACTAGATAAGGATTTAAGACTGATAGATTATTTAATAAAAATATTTGGCCACGCTTTTACAGATCATAACCAAAATAATGATTTAAATTTAAATAAAGTTTGCTTAATTGATAATGACACGAATAAAGAATCGTTTTTTGTTTGTGATTCAAAGAATAAAGGACTAAAAGAAATCAATAAAATTGCTACTACCCCTGATGTGGATTCAATAATTGATCAATCTACAATTGTTTTATGTGATTTGACAAAATATAGTATTCAATTCTTTAATCCTAAAATAATAGCCCCATCCTTATTATCAATTGGAATCGGAAAAAATTTAAATGATAGGAGCAAAGATTTATTTACATTAAACTTTAGTTATTTAAAAGAATATGAGTCAAGCATGTTTAATAAAATAAAATTAATTACAGAATTTACTAACTCACCATATAGAATATTATTGTAAAATATGAAAAATGTCGCAATTACTGATTATACTTTTGAAGATTTATCTGTAGAAAAAAATATTTTCGATAAACATGGGATTAAATTATCATCAGAAAGAAGTCCTTCAAAAAAAGAATTAATTGAATTAACGAAAAATGCAGATTATATAATTACACAGTTTGCTAAATTAGAAACTGACATTATTGATAATCTATTAAAAGCAAGAATTATTGTTAGGTATGGCGTTGGATATGACAATGTAGATATTGAAAAGGCTAAATCAAAAAATATCCCCGTGTGCAATATTCCTGACTACTGCGTGGATGAAGTCGCTGATCATACACTTGCTTTTATATTAAATTTAACAAGAGGTATAACTAAAAATCACCAAAAGGTTGCAAAGGGGAGTTGGGGTTTGGGTATTCCACTCTGTGATATGAAATCACTAAATAATATGAATGTTGGCATAATAGGTTATGGGCGTATTGGACAGGCAGTAGTAGATAGACTGATACCATTTAAGCCAAATATACTTATAAGTGACCCATTTTGCATTTCTCCCATTAGGAAGAGTAATGCATCATTAGTAGATATTAGTGTATTATTAAAAAACTCTGACATCATTTCACTACATTGTCCTTCTACGGAGAAAACAAGAAATATCATTAGTCACCCATCTCTATCTTTAATGAAAAAAGGAGTCTCTATAATTAATCTTGGTAGAGGCGATCTAATTGAAATGGATAGTCTAATTAATTTTATAAAAAATAAAACCATAAATTATGTGGCATTGGATGTTTTTGACGATGAACCTCTTGCTGAAACGCACCCTATCAGGCACTTTGACAATGTACTTTTATCTTCTCATGTTGCCTCAGCAAGTATAAAAGCTATTCAAAGATTAAGACAATCTGCAGCAGAATTAATAATAAAATGTCACAATAACGAAAAATTAATGAATATTGTAAATTGAGAAATAAAATGAAAACGGTTTTAGTCACAGGGGGTTGTGGATGCTTGGGTTCTTGGGTAATAAAACTACTACTAGAAAAGAATGACAAAGTAATATGTCTAGATAAAAGTAATAATATAAACAGATTGAAATTGATACTTAATGAAAAATACCTAAAAAAAATTTCTTTCAACAATATAGATATATTTGACTTTGAAAATATTAATAAACTTATAAAAAAAGAGAAAATTAATTTTATTCTACATTTAGCCGCTTTGCAGGTTCCTTTTGTTAGGTCCAATCCTATTCTAGGATCAAGGGTTAATGTTGAAGGGACGACTGTCTTATACGAATGCGCTGTAAAAAATATAGATCAAATTGAAGGTTTTGTTGCTGCAAGTTCAATAGGAGTGTTTGGTGATAAAATTATACATAACAGTAATATCATTAAAGAAGATACCATCCCTTATCCACTAAATCTTTATGGTGTTTACAAACTCGCAAATGAGGGTACAGGAAGAATATATTTTGAAGAGAATCAAATAAATAGTATTATGTTAAGACCTTATATTATATACGGACCAGGAA
Organism: uncultured Fidelibacterota bacterium; assembly: GCA_913049525.1. Taxonomy (GTDB): domain Bacteria; phylum Fidelibacterota; class Marinisomatia; order SCGC-AAA003-L08; family D37C17; genus D37C17. Next base: position 6,050 of record CAJWYZ010000042.1, read on the forward strand.
GGGACCAAGGATGGACTTCTGCTCCAACTAAAGCTATTTTACATAAGTTTTTGAATAAAGATTTTACTATCCCGTTCTCAGGTTCTATATATCTTCAATATGCTAAAGATTGCGCTGAGCAGTTTTTACTTGCTCTGGAATCAAATTTAAAAGGTTTTAATATTTTTAATGTTGCCGGAGAAACCGTAAATATTTCAGATTTTATAAAAATTCTAAACCATACAACTTCAAATGATTGCCTTATTGATCAAGATTTCAGCAAAGATTTTCCAATACCATCCAATATAGACATAAATAAAAACGACAAATTTTTGAAAATACCTGAATTAACAAATTTGACTGATGGCATTTCTGAAACTATTGAGTATCTAAAACATGGAATACAAAATAATCTTTTACCTAGCAGTTTTGTAGATGGTTAAGGAATTACAAACAAGTGAGCCCAAAATTTTGTCTTCAAAAAATTTAATCCTTGGAGAAGGCCCTATTTGGCTCCCTCATTCAAAATCTTTAATGTGGCTAGATATTAAAGGTAAAACACTCCATACTTTTTCCTATAATACTAACAATTGTACTAGCAAAAATTTAGTCAAATCAACAACATGGATTTTACCTATTTTAAATTCCAATTTGTTTTTAGTAGGCACAGAAGATGGAGTGGAAGAATATAATCATGTAGAAAATAAATATGAACTTAAGTTATCTATCGAAAGTAATATTCCTAACAACAGGTTAAATGACGCTAAAATTGATAAAATTGGGAATTTGTGGTTCGGAACTATGGATGATACAGAAAATGAGAAGTCTGGATCTTTTTACTGCTTGAAACCCAATTATGAATTAATAAAAATAGACGATTCATACACTGTTACTAATGGACCGACAATCACTTACGATGATAAGAAACTATATCATGTAAGCAGTCTTCAAAAAAAAGTTTTCTGTTATGAAAAAAATAATACAACACTTTCTAACAAAAGAATTTTTTTTGAGCTAGATAAGAATGATGGTTACCCAGATGGCTTAACCATAGACGATGAAAATTTTATTTGGTTAGCCGTTTGGGGAGGTGCAAAAGTTTTAAGAATCTCTCCTGATGGCGAAGTAGACAAAACTATAACATTCCCAACTTCGCAAATTACCAGCTGTGTTTTTGGGGGATCTGAAATGAATATCCTATTTGTAACATCTGCTTCAGTAGGTAAAATTCTTACTGAGGATGTACATGCAGGTAATCTGTTTTCTGTTGAGACCAATAGTAAAGGGTTCCCTTCTCCTCATTTTGGTTGAAATTCATTTCTTAAACCTCATTAAATCATTGTCTCGTTTTTATATTTAAAAGACTAAATAACCTAATTTTATTAAATTGTTAGCGGTATATTTGGTAGTTACTACCATAAGTCGTGAACTCAACCTGATTAGACAGGTCCCTGAGACAATAAATCAAGCATTACAGATATTGAAGTTTCAAAATTATATTCCGGTGCCCAGTTCCAATCAAGTTTTGCGGAGTTTGAAATTACCTCGTTAGGCCAACCTTTTACTAAGTTCTCAACGTGTGGGTCTATTTCAAAACTGTATTCAAATCCGGGATAAACCTGCTTGAGATTCTCGCATAGTTGTTGCGCTGTGAAGTGGAAGCCGTGCAGATTATAGGCATGACTCTTAAGACACACTTGGGGTGCATGGGAAATTTCAAAAATGCTGCGAATGACGTCATCAAGAAACATGCACGACATGCCGGTCTCTTTAGACACGGGGAAATTGAATGGATCGCCTAGAACTGCAGCCCTACAGGCGTGTGAAGGATAGGCAGTCTTTGCAGATAAAGGGGCGAATGGTGACAAAACCATTGGAAATCGTAAACATCGGAAATCGAAACCGCAGGTTTTTTTAAGGTAGCTTCCAAAACGTTCTACAGCGACTTTTGTAACGCCATACATGTTTTCAGGCCATTGCATGAAATCTTCAGGCAGCGGATCTTTGGTTTTCGAACCGTAGGTTGCAATTGTACTGGCATAGAAAAATAAACCAACTTCGCAATCCTTGGCGGCTTGAATCAAATTGATCGAAGCTGTTGCGTTTATCTGCCATGCTCTTTCAAGGTCAGTTTCTGAACTGCCAGAAAGAAGTGATGCGAGATGAAAAATGGCTTGTGGCCGCTGATCTTTTAAGATCCTGTTTACCAGATCTTGATCACAGACATCTCCCAGAAAAATGTTTTTGTAAAACGTTTCGTTCTTCACCTCGGTCTCCGGAAGGTCAAGACATAGCACGTCTATGCCTTTGACTGACAGTTGTTGGGCGACAAGCCTGCCAAGGTTTCCGTTACCACCGGTTATTAGGGCTGTTTGAAAAGTGTTCATTTATATATATTACATGTGCTATTTCAGACGACTATTTACAATCTTCTCCAATTTTATAAAAACCCCCAAGATGATATATATTGGGGGTTCATGTTAAACTGTTTGGGACCGAGAAAGAAGCATACAACAGCGCTGATGTCAAACGCAAGGGTTTGTTTGAACTGGTGAACCAGGGGACTCTGCTTCTTGATGAAATCGGCGAAATGTCGCTTTCGCTGCAGCCCAAGCTGCTGCGTGTGCTGGAAAACCTGCGGATCAAACGCCTAGGGGCAAAGAAGGGAATCCAGGTTAATGTCCAGGTGATTGCTTCCACCAACCAGGATTTCTCTGGAAAAATCAAGCAGGGGATTTTCGTGAAGACCTTTATTACCGGCTAAACATCCTTCCGATCCACATTCCTCCTCTGAGGGAACGCAAAGAGGACATTCCTGAACTGACTGATTATTTTCTTGAACAGTATGCCAGGCAGTTCCGCATCAAGACAGAAGGGTTTCCCGTTTTTTCAAAAACCCATTTGTCCACACTTTTGTCCAAACTTTAGCCATTCCCATAAATCCTTTATCATTAATTAGCATTCACACATTCCTATTTCCATTATGATTTTCTATAAAATTAACTCCTATCTCCTTTTAGCAACTCCCACTAATTCTTCACAGAGTCAGATATACCTCCAAATAAAATCCACATCTCTCTTTTAAAATCCACCTCAACACTCTTTTCGTCCTAAGTACCACGTATTTTTACTAATTGTCTTTATTCTGAAATTTGACAACATCTACTTATAGTCTAGAGGAAATTATGGGAGGGAGAAATGGTTACGGACAGGAAATTAAGGCTTATTCTGTGGGTGTTCTTCTCGATACGTGACAGAATCACTGTCCAGATGCTTTTGGATTTTTCTATTCTAACTGTCATGAGTTCTTTATAGTTAAGACTCTAGTTACTGTTTGAGCAATGTTTTGATTGGTTAAGTCTGTTTTTGTCATAGTTTTCCTTTCCTAGTGTTAAATATATTAACTAACCGAATTTCTCCCCCGTGTAGGTTGATGGGATGATATATATAAAGCTTGATGCCCGTTTTGTG
>CAJWYZ010000043.1 GCA_913049525.1 uncultured Fidelibacterota bacterium
TTCGACAGGTGAAGGTTAAATAGGGAATTGTTGTTGTCAAACCTAAGTCTTTTACGGTAGAATAAACATTGCTAACTACAAATTCGAAAAAGGGAGACTAAAAAGTCTCCCTTTTTAATTTATATCCATTTGTCCTTTTATCCCCTATAATCTTGTAAATTACAGCATGAATATTTCCAATAATTATTCATACTTCTACTGTGCTCAGCAAAGGTTTTTTATACTTCGATTATGCTCAGTAATTGTTCTTCAATTTTGTTTCCTTTCTGCTCAGGAATGCACCGCTGGTGACTGTATTGAAGGTTATGGTAATTACATGTACGAAGATGGCTCAAAATATATGGGTATGTTTAAAGAAAGTAAAAAATCTGGTGATGGTATTTTCATATTGTCTGATGGTGGAAAATATATTGGAAACTTTGAAGAGGATAAAATGAACGGTAAAGGAACGTTTACCTTTTCAAATGGATCTGTGTATTCTGGAGATTTTGTAAATGGTGTTAGTCATGGAGAAGGTGTATTTACCTTCCCTGATGGTGCCATTTATGAGGGTGAATTTGAAAATGGTTATCAAAATGGTCAAGGGATATTAATATTGACTAATGGCATTCAATTTTCTGGCTCATTTATCAGTGGAGTACTTAACGGCACAGGTACTTGGCAGGGAGAAAATGATGAAAATTATATAGGCAATTTTCAGGATGGAAGCTTCCATGGTCAAGGCACATATTTATTTCCAAATGGGTCAAAATATGTTGGGGAATTCCGCCATGGTAAAAAAGATGGATATGGAACTTTTACGTTTAATAATTCATCTGATGATGAAAATTATGTTGGGGAATTTAAGAATGATATGTTTAACGGATACGGCACCTATAATTTCCCAAACGGGTCAGTTTATTCTGGTGAGTTTAAAGATGGGCTTTTTCATGGAGATGGGGTTTATATTCTCAGTGATGGAACGGAGTTTGAAGGGGTTTTCGAGTTTGGAGTATTTATTCATTCACATTAGATAATCGAAAAATATTAGTAATCCTATTCTTTAATAAGTCATCCCTGAAAATCCTCCTATATTTATACCTTGAAAAGTGAATCACTATTAGATTGTTCTGAAAAAATATCTAATGATGTACAGGCGGTATTTTCTCTGAATCCATCTAAATATTCTCGCAGCGAAATAGCAAATAAATTAGAAAATAATACTGATAACCTTGCTATTCCAGAGCAGGTTCACTCCACTGTGGTTGAGTTTGCAAAGCTTCCGGGGATTTACCCTGATGTTGATGGATTGGTGACTACTAACTCGAATATCCTACTCACGCTGAAAGTAGCCGATTGTGTACCGGTTTTTTTATATGAACCCCTAAAAAGAATAATAGGGTTGGTACATTCCGGATGGAGAGGGACGGTGGAGAATATTGTATCAAATGCCATTAAATTAATGCAGAAAAATGGAGCAGAATCTAGGGACATTAGATGCTTTCTAGGCCCCGCCATTGGTAAATGTTGTTATGAAGTAGACCGGGAAGTTTCTAAATATATTAATGATGAAGCAAAGGAAAAAATGGATTACGATAAGTGGAAGGTTGATTTGCACGGGCAGATTAGATATCAATTAACAGAATTAGGAGTTCCAACTAATAGTATTAGAGCATCAAACATCTGCACATATGAATCACCTGAATGTCACAGCTATCGGAGAGATGGAGAAAATGCCGGCAGAATGTATGCATTTTTAAGTTTGAAATAATGGACTGGATTCAAGCGCTCATTTTAGGTGTAGTTCAAGGACTCACCGAATTTCTACCGGTAAGTAGCTCGGGTCATCTCGTATTGGCTCAACATATTCTAGGTGTCAATGAAGCAGGGGTTCTTTTAGAAGTAATATTGCATATGGGTACATTAGCAGCTATTCTTTTATATTTTTACAATGACCTGAAACAGTTGGTAGTGGATTTCTTTAATGGAGGCCAGGATGCGCGAAATTATGTTATATATCTAGCTATTGCTACAATGCCGGCTGTTTGTGCAGGGTTGATTCTCAGAGATATAATTGAGTCAACCTTCACTTTATCGATTGTGAAATGGATGTTCATGATAACGGGAATCATAGTAGGTTCAACGTATTTTTCCAAAAATAGACCTCAAAGGGAGATGGTATTAATTATTGCATTTTGTATTGGGATTGCACAATCTTTTGCCCTACTGCCAGGAATTTCCCGTTCAGGTATTACGATATCTCTTGCCCTCATTATTGGTATTCAACATAAAGAAGCGGCAAAATTTGCTTTCTTTATGGCAATCCCTGTCCTCTTTGGTGCTGGGTTACTACAGGTGATTTCAATTGAACATCAAGTTAATATTTTAACAGGTCCATTAATGGTCGGATTTATTTCATCTGCTATAACAGGATATTTAGTAATAAGTTGGTTATTGGATGTAATTTCAAGGGGTAAATTCTATTGGTTTTCCCTATACTGTTTTGCGGTTTCCTTGTTAGCTTTTATATTATAAAAATTATTAATAATTATGAAAAATAATGCATCTATCGGTCAAATAATCCGTAGAATACGGACACGGGAGATTGCCCCTGTTTATGCACTGTATGGTGGAGATTCATTTCTTGAAGATTATTTTATTCAAGAGCTGTCAAAGTCCTTATTGGCAAATAATGGGACGAAGACCCATTATTCTTTAGATCAGGATTCTGATGAAAAGTTATTTGGGGAACTTTCAGCAATTTCAATGTTTGAAGAAAAACGTATCATTGTTGTCAGGGAGATTAAGAAACTGAGTAGTAAAAAGGGCAGGCAGGAGTTGATTCAGTATATCCAAACCCCAAACCCCCATATTGTATTATTGATTATTTCAGCAGAATTTGATTTGCGAAATAGTTTTTTAAAAAATATTGCAGAAAACTCAGAATTATTGGATGTGAGAACTCCCTTTGAAAATAAAATGAAAGAATGGGTGAAGTTTATGATAAACAGTAGAGGGATCAAAATTACTGAGGGTGCTATAGATCATTATATCCGGAGTTATGGAGATTCCACTGCTCATGTTATCAATGAAATAGAGAAAGCATTCCTCCTATTGGGAGATGTAGAAATCAATGAAAATAATATTGAAAAATTAGATGGTTTTGACCGCGTATTTCAAATATGGCATTTACAGGATAGCTTGGGGAAGAAAGAATTACATACATCATTAGAAATTGCAGCCTCCTTAACTGAAAATGGAACAAAATTCCCCCAGATATTAGTAAATTTAGTTTATTTATATCAGCAATTACTTTGGAAAAAAATGGGACAGTACAAACCCAATGGTTATACAGGAATTAATAAAATTATTACTTCAAATTTATCTCGTTATCATAAGGGATACTCTTATGGAGAATTGGTCCAAGTAATTCAAGAGTTGCGAAAATTGGATGTATTAAGCAAATCAACCTCAATAAATGATGTTTCTCTTATTCAACCCTTAATTGTTAAAATATGTAAAAATCAATATGTCTAATTTTGAATTAACAGATGAGGAACTAATCAAAAAGTTCCAAAATGGAGATGTTGGAGCATATAACCAGATTGTTTATCGCTATAAAGACAGATTATTAAATTTTATTTATCGTTTTTTAAATGATATTGATCGAGCAGAGGATCTGGTGCAAGATACCCTAATAAAACTATACACACATAAAGATTCATATAGAGAAATTGCAAAATTCTCCACATGGCTATATACGATTGCTGCTAACCTTGCTCGCACAGAATTACGAAAAATAAAGCGTAGAAAAACTTTTTCGGTTTCAGAATTGAGTCGGGATGATAGAGAATTTATAATTTCCAGTCCTGATATTGAACCAGATGATGAAAATTTAGCACAAATATTTGAAAAAAACGTCCAAAGAGCATTAGTGGAACTTCCTGATGATTTTAAGACAATTATCATACTTCGAGATATTCAGGAACTTTCTTATGATGAAATTAGTAAAATAGTGGAAGTTCCTCTTGGAACGGTTAAATCCCGTATTAATAGAGGAAGAGTAAAATTGCAGGAATTATTAAAAAAGAAAGAGGAGAGACCATACTGAATGAATTGTTACGATTTTGAGCTGAATATATCAGCATACATAGAGGGAGAATTAAAACAGGCAGTTCGAGAGAATTTCATCAATCATAAAGAAACCTGTGATAATTGTTTTGAAAAATTAAGTGATATTTCCAAATTAATGGAAAATATGCTAAATATTTCAAATGTGAAAACATCAAGTCAATTTGACCAAGTACTTCGGGAAAGAATCCTTGAAATTGATAATAAGGGACCATCGGTTTGGCAACGGCTCTTACTATTTAAGCCACTTGGTTTTGAACCGATTCCAGCATTGGGATTTGCCATGGCTTTTGTAATGGTAATTGGTGCTTCTTTTTTATTATTAAATCAAGATGGTTTGCCCAATGTTGACTTTGAAAAGCTATCCACTCAATCCCAGCAGAAAACTACGAATCAGTTTAAACCATCAGTTATTACCCCAACCAAAAATTTGCCATCTATGGCAGATTCAGACACATCGGGGAAATCTAATCCAAAACATTTAGAGAATCGAATTCAATTAGTTGGTGGCAATAAATAGTAATAATCCTCGGATTTATCGTTGTAAACCCAGTAGTTTTACAACTGTATTATTAGTGCAAATAGTTTAATTTTATGAAAAAGGAAAACTTATAATGGCAAAGAAACAATCCTTTGGCGAAAAAGTTGGAGATGCAAAAAAAACTTCAAAAAATCATATCATGTTAATAAGATCCGGTCGATCAAACAAAACAGGTGCATTACGGTTTAATGGAGAAATGGTCCATGTTCCAGAAGGAAAAAACGCTGATGGCCTTGTAAAGGAATTGCTCGCTAACAAAGCGTAAGTTAATTATTTTATTAATGAAATAGGAGGGTAATTCCCTCCTATTTTTGTATTTAGACGTATTTTATGGGATTATGTTTTTAATATTTAGAAAAGTACTATTAGTAGTTCTTTTTATGGTTCTTATTTTTGGAAATACTTCCAATAAAGGTGAGTCATATGAATATTTTATGAAAGCCGAATATGAGCTTCTTCAAAATGATTTTAAAATGGCAGAAAAATATTATAAAAAGGCACTTTCTCTTTCTCCCGATTCTCCCACAATTCTACATTCATTAGTTGATTTAAAAATCTATCAGGGAAAATATTCCGATGCGATTAACTATTTAGAAAGAAATTTAATATTAGACCCAGATAATAAAGAGATTGGACTAAATCTTTATGATATATACTCTCAGGAAGGAAATAATAAAAAAGCTGAACTATTACTAGATTCTCTCCTCACAATATATCCAGATGATCTAGATATTTTATATGCTAAGGCAAGCACCCAGTTTTCAAAACAGGAATGGAAAGAATTATTAAAAACATATGGAGCTATTTACGAAGTTGATACTAAACAAAATGAAATTCTATTAAAAATTTATGAAATTGGAGTAGCTACGGCAAATATAGAGTTAGTTTGGGAAATATTAATGGAATTAAAATCTAAATACCAAGACCCAATTATTCATGAATTATTAATTGAAATTGCCGATAGTAATGGTGAATATTTAACGGCAATTTCATTACTAATTGAGATGCTGGCTAATACTGGTAGTACAGATGAACAATTAATTAAATTAAGTCAGTTATATTTGAGAGTTGAAAAATTTAATGATGTTATAGATAATTTATTCCCTATCTATAATGCGGGGAATCATTCCTTAGATGTGCTGAGAATGCTCTTAATCGCTTTCTCCTCTCTTGACCAAACAGAAAATGAAGTTATCATTAGTGAGACATTAATAAAAGAATATCCAGAGTTGCCTGTGGGATTTGAAGCCCTATCCTTTGCTTATATACAGGCTGGGGATAACAATAAAGCAGTTGAGGTTTTACTTCAGGCACTCACAAATTTTCCAAATGAAGTTTCATTTCCCTTTTCATTGGCAACTATTTTTAATAACTCAAGGAAATTCGTGAAAGCTGAAAATTATTACCATACAGCCCTTTCCATTCAGCCAGATTTAATTGCAGCAAAACATGCCCTTGCGATAATGTATGAGGATATGAATGATACCAATCGATCGGATTCCCTCTTTCTCCACATGATTAACCAGAATGAAAATGATGCCGGTGGAAGAAATGATTATGCTTACATTTTATCAGAGCGAAAGGAATCTTCTAAGGACGATTTTAATTATGCACTTCAATTGGCAGAGAGTGCTATTGCAATAGACCCCGAAAATGCGGCTTTTTTGGATACAATTGGTTGGATATACTATAAATTGGAAACCTATCAAAAAGCCGAAGAATTCCTCGAAAAAAGTCTAAGCATCAATGATAATAACCCTGTAATTTTAGAACATCTCGGTGATATTTATATAAAATTGAATAAGACTACTGAAGCTATTAACATTTATGAAAAAATACTTAAAATAGATTCTGATAATCAAATGATAAGAAATAAAATAAATAATATATATGACTGAAAATCATTCTATCAGCATCATTGTCCCTGTTTTAAATGAAGAAGGCTCTTTAGAAAAATTATACTTAGAATCTACTAATTCTTTAAAAATATATTCTAATTGGGAATTGATTTTTATTGATGATGGAAGCGATGACGAATCCAATAATATTATGCGAAAATTAGCTGATAACGATGATAGAGTATCAGTCATTCAATTTTTTAAAAATTTTGGCAAGGCAGATGCACTTTCAGAGGGATTCAAACAAGCAAAGGGCGACATAATCATTACCATTGATGCAGATCTTCAGGATGATCCTGCTGAAATTCCCCGATTAATTACAAAAATTCAAGAGGGTTGGGATGTCGTCTCTGGTTGGAAAAAGGATAGGAAAGATCCAGCCTCAAAACGGATTCCTTCAAAGCTTTTTAATTTAGTAACCAGGATATTTACGGGAATTAAAATTCATGATTTTAACTGTGGGTTAAAAGCATATCGACGGAAAGTGGTTAAATCTATTGATATTTACGGGGGGCTTCACCGCTATATTCCTGCAATAGCCGGGCAAAAAGGGTTTTCTGTTACTGAGATTGAAGTGAATCACCGCCCGCGGGAATTTGGAGAAACCAAGTATGGGGGAAATAGATTATTCCATGGATTTTTCGACCTGTTTACCATGTTATTTACAGGAAAATATTTTGACAGGCCTCTCCATTTCTTTGGATCTATCGGACTGTTCTTTATTATTATATCAACTGGTTGTGAAATATTTCCTATTTACGATAAACTTGTAAACGGCATCCCTTTTCAAATACATTTTGCCCTCATAGTATTTGGTGCCATGGTATTTGGGTTAGGCCTATGGTTTTTCTCTATAGGTCTATTGGGAGAATTACTTATTAAAGCATCAGGAACATCTGAAAAGAAAATCCATTCTGTGTATTCAAAAAAGCAGAAATAAATGCAAATAGCACTTATCTCGGTAGCACCACCTTATCGAGGTGGAATTTCCAAACAGACTTCCATTTTGGTTGAAAATCTGTCCAAAAATCATTCGGTTGATGTCATAAACTATTCACGTCAATACCCTGATTTTCTTTTTCCTGGGAAAACCCAGTATCTAGATGATAAATCAGAAAATGACAATAGTTCAAGGATGATTGACTCAATAAATCCCCTCACATGGTTCAGCACAGGAAACAAGCTTGCCAAGAAAAATTATGACCTGGTTATTTTCAGGTTTTGGAATCCTTTTTTTGCACCAGCTCTGGGGGTCATTGCTGGAATCATAAAGAAAAAATCCTCCTACACAAAATTAATGTCATTATGTGATAATATCCTTCCTCACGAAAAAACACCCCTTGCAGATTTTCTTACCACGTATTTATTTGATAAGTTAGATGGGCATATTGTACAATCTAGTCAAACAGAAAATGAACTTCAAGAAGTGGTAGAGAATCCTGTATATGAGAAACGGTTTCATCCCATATATACCAATTTCCCCAAAAAAATAGATAAAATTACCGCCAGAAAAAAACTTGGATTATCAGCAAAAAATATCATTCTCTATTTTGGTATAATACGAGACTACAAAGGGTTTGATATATTATTAAATGCAATAGCTGAATTGAAAGATAGTGGGCTTGATTTTCACCTTTTAGCAGGGGGAGAATGTTATGGAAGTGATGAAAAATATACCCAATTAATTTCTAATTTAGGTATTTCTGATTATATCACCTGGCATAACAAATATATACCGGATTCTGAGGTATCCAACTATTTTTCTGCCGCAGATGTTGTTGCGCTGCCCTATCGAACCGCTTCCCAAAGTGGAGTTACCCAAATAGCCTATTCTTATGATCTTCCAGTTATTGTCACTAAAGTAGGTGGACTTCCAGAAATTGTGGATGAGGGGCAGTCAGGGTTCACTATTGAACCGGAAAATCCAACAGAGTTAGCGAATATATTAGAAAAGAATTTGGAAGCAGGTACATTTCTAGAAATGGCAACCTATATAAAAAAATTTAAACAAAAATTCTCATGGGAATATTTTGTTAATGGTATTGAATCGGTGTATTCAAAAATATGACTCCACACATAAAAATTCTCATATTAAACTGGAATGGCAAACATCTACTCAAACCTTGTTTAGACTCGGTAACTGCCATAGATTACCCCAATTTTTCAGTAATGGTGATTGATAATGGATCAGTAGATGATTCTGTTAAAATGGTTAATGAAAATTTCCCCGAAGTTGACATTATAGAGTTAAAAAATAATTATGGATTTGCAGGTGGATACAATCGATGTTTTACACAATTAAGAGATGAATACTCTGAATTGGTTCTCCTGTTAAATAATGATACTGAAGTGGATCCTGATATCCTTAATAGCTTCATCCAGGCAAAAGAAAAGTACGGAGATAATAATGTATATGGTGGAAAAATTTTTTATCAAAATAATCCAGAAATAATTTGGTATGCTGGTGGAAATGTGAATTTGAAATACTTAAAAATATCTCATAGAGGCATTCGCAAACCTGATTCACCAGAGTATTCTAAACCTATGCAAACGGATTATATCACAGGTTGCTGTCTGTTTACATCCATGGAAGTGATAAATATGCTAAACGGATTTGATGAAGACTTCAATATGTACGGAGAAGATGTAGACTTTTGCCTGCGAGCAAAACAAGAAGGTATTAACTGTTTTTATTGTCCAGAAGCAAAATTATGGCATCATGTGTCGGCTAGTTTAGGTGGAGCATTCTCAATTAAAAAAATGAGTAAAAAGCTAATTGGTATGGGTCGACTGTTTAATAAACATTATTTAGAATTAACTAATAAATAACGCTAATGCATTATTTTACCCAAATTAAAGAAAATTATCGCCAAGCCATTTCCGTTAGTAATGTGATCGATTTTTGGACCAATCAGGTATGCCGGCGAATTGCAGCTGTAATAGTTGTTT
>CAJWYZ010000044.1 GCA_913049525.1 uncultured Fidelibacterota bacterium
ATCAGGAGAAGCCCATCCTCTTAAGGATGTTTGACCTCCAAGTTGGAATCTATATACCTCAGGAAGATCATTATCAGTTTCCAGATTATTTATATATCCTGCAACTACTCGTAAAGCAATGATATTATCGATTCCTATTTTTACATACTTCCTGAATTCACCTTCAAATTTTATTAAATGTCTTTCACCACCTAAAAAAGTACCGTATAAAGTTGAGATAAAAGATAGATATTGACCTCCAGTAGGATTTAAAGGATTCTTTATTTTATTGGATAAATAAATGAAATCCATCCATCTTGCCGGCTCCTTTAAGTCTTCAGTATCAGTATATAAACTATCATTTGATTGTATTATTTCAAATGTAGAATTAAATTCATATCGCGTACCATTCAATTTATCAAACTTCAAAGAGTAGGTTAATCCGTCTATTGTTAAGTCAGATTCTTTACTTTGTTCATTATGAAAATATTTTATTTCGGCTGGTATTCTAAAATGCAATGTCCAAGGCGTACGATATATAGCGGTAAAGTCTTTCTTTATTAAAGGTTTGTCAGTAAACATATTCAAATTAATATCACTGGAAATTCTACCTGTGAATTCGATATTGGACGTTGTATTGAATATATTACCTAAAACCCATCGTGCCTGCGTTTCGACACCAGTAGGTTTTAAATTTTCTTGCCAAGCATCTATTTCTGTAAAACTAAAATTTGCTTCAATTGAAGAAGATTTATATTCTCGCACTTTAATTTCGATATCAATTACCCCATTTTCATTATCAACCGATTTATTTATAATCTCTACTGAACTGAAAAGTCCTGAATCAAAAATTCGCCTTTTGGATTCATCAATATTATCAATATTATATAATTCTTCAGTTTCAAATAATATTTCTCTTAGTACATACTTTTCTTTTACAGAACTTAACCCTGAAACATAAATATTATTTATAAAATAAGATGTTCCTTCAAAAATGTTAATACGGGCTATAGCATTATTATTTTCAATATTAATCTCATCCATTATCGATATGTTAATTTTTCCTTTTGTCAAATATTTTCTCTTTAAAGCTCTCAATTGTTTTCTGATCTTAGCTGGATTAAAATTTTCATTTGGGGACAAATTCAAAATATCAATTAAATCATCATTAGTAAACAGCTTATTCCCAAAGAAAGAAATTTCTTTCAATTTAAATTGAATCCCTTCATTTATATAAAAATGCACATCGATATGATTCTTGGATATTTTTTCATATTTTTCTGTAATTTCAATATTTAAAAATCCATTTGATTTGTAGTATGATTCCAAAGATATTTTATCCCTATTAAGTTTTTTTAGGCTAAATTCACTTCTAAAAAATAATTTTGGAGGTTGTAATTTGATAATAGATCGCAATTCGTAATCTTGAATAAACGAATTGCCGGTAAATTTTATTCCTGAAATATATAATTTTTCAATTGCAAAAATGTTTGTGATTAGCATTAATCCTATCAAACATAATGTATGGGGATGCTTCATTTATAATAAAATTTTATTCTGTAACTCAAATGCCACAAATTGTTTTCATTTAGTCCTCCAACAATAGATGTATTTTGGTTGATTCTATAGGTTGCCTCATATTGGCTATTCTCTATATCATTTAGATCAAGTTCGGTATTTAAATAAATTTTATTAGATAATTGCGTTCCTACAATCAGTCTTAATTCAAGGTCTTCCTTTCCTTCAATATTTTCTAAGAGAGACCCTTGACTTGTAAGCTGAAATTCATCCAGGGTACTATATCTTGTGATAGTTTTCTCTATTTCATTTTCTACATAGTTTGATAGCATATTCCCGGTTTGATCAGGATCGCTAATCCCTTCAACGTTCCCAAAAGTTAATATTTGCAGAATTTCCGTTTGAGTATATTTTATATCATCATTTTCTGGAGTAAAAATTAACGACGGATTGTCTGCAAACCCAACAAAGGACACATCAATTATATTATTTTCAATTGTAGTTTGAGCATGAAGATCTATGTATGGTGTATTATCTGTAGGAGTTAAAAGTATATTTCCAGAAGTATTTTTAAATATATTCCCTTGATTATCATAAAATTTTCCATCAATGATATTAGCTTTCCCTGTGAAATTATAATTTTCATCTCCCATTTTAGTGATATTTACATCTCCGTCAAATAATAGATTTACATTATCCGTTTCAACCTTAATTCCATCTTTAATAGGTAAATGAATATCATAAACAATTGTCCGCCCAGGATGATCTTTAGACTCATCAATACTGTTATCATCACCCAGATTGGTAATAGTGAAATTATAAGGAGTGGGTATAAATTCTCCAGAGATATAGATTGTATCTCTGCCTGTTACATTTATGTCTGCTGAACCACTTCCATGGAATAAATCATAAGATGATGAAATTGAAATATCTTCTCCACTCAGGTTTAAAGCAAATTTAGGGTTAAAAAATTCAGTAAGGTCTATACTGCCCGTAGCCTTCAGATTATTTTCTACTCTTTTATCAATAAACAAGCCTTCTAATATGTTTGTTATATCTGAAAATATTGGGAGAGACATTAGTTCACTTTCCTCATTATTTTCAAGCAATCCGGTCATTCTATTAATAATTAGCTGATTATTGATAATAGACAATAATCCTGAAATATTGCTAATAGAACCATCTATAGGATCCAAATAAAGACTGCCATTTTGAATGACAACTTTCCCATTCCTAATGGGATTTTCTAATGATCCATTTATTTCTAATTTAATAAAATAACTTGAGCTATCATCATCCGTTTTAATAGATGTTAATGAGTCTAAAATGTCAAAATAAGGCGGTAAGAATTCAACAGTGTTCGTGGTACTAGTAAAAACAAAATCAATAGGTTCTTTAGAAATATTGACCTGGTTTTCAATTATTAAATTTAGATCTAACGGAATAGATCCAATTCCTGAATATTGACCATATTTAGTTTGTAATGATAAATTTAAACCCAGTTTATTGTCTTTAAATTCAAAAATTCCAGAGAGGGTATCTTCAACATCAATTTTATCAAACCCAGGTTTTAAAATATCCATATAACTAATGATTTCTGGCTTGGCAGCAGTCCCTTTTACATCTATGCTTCCTGTCATAAATCCTCTACTTTCATAACTCCATGGAAAGTATCGGTTAAATTGTTCAATATTTACATTTTTATAGGTAAAATTCATATTGAATTTATCTTCATTCTGAAATAATCCTATTTTGTCAGATATGCCAATATTTAACCAGCCAAATCCATTAATATTTCCCAAATGTGTATCTACTGTTAAAGAATCAATTAGGAGACGTCGATTCTGGTATATTGATCTCATATTTAATTGGTCAAATTGAATGTCATCGATTGCCCCATCCTTCATATTGATCGTTGCAGAATATATTGGGTTTATTTGATTATTATTATCAATATCTATTGTAGCAAATTTGATTAATCCATTAATTCTGGAAGCTTTGCCAATAATAGAATATAAATTATTCAATTCTAAATTTTCAATATTTCCAAAAATATCATATTTGTTATTGCTTTGGTAATTTCCCGTCAACTCCATTTCACTTCCACCAAGATTGATTAATATTTTAGGGAAATGATAATAATCATCTCTTTTATTAGCATAAAATGGTTGAATATTTAATTTATTCTGTTTTAAAGTTCCAGCACATTCAGTAATAAATAAATCACCTTCGGGCTCTTTTTCAGCAGAAATATAAATGCTATCCCCCATTGCACTAATAGCATTAAATTGATACTTAGATTGTTTATCCTTTAATATATCAATACTATAATTGATGATATCCCAATTATAGGTGTAAAACTCCCATCCTATTAATTTTCCTGAAGAACTTCCCTTAAAATCACCATTTACTATTTTCCCGGCAATATTTCCATTAAAGCCATTAAATTTATTTTCATACAATAGACCATTTCCTAGATTAATATCAAGATCAATAGTATTTACATCAAAGTTTTTTATCCATGAAATATTTATATCACCATTCAGAGAATCAAGAGCATATTTACTAATAAATGACTGATCAGAGAAATCCCTTAATTTAATGTTACCATAAATATTAAAATTGTCGGTGTCAGCAAAAGAATCAATATTAAAATTACTAATTTGCCCCTCCGATTCGACTGATATATTATCCGAACTTAAAATACCATCATTATATGCAAATTGCCCTGAAATTGAGGATATTTCTACGGAATCGATTAAAGAATTTATTAACAGAATATTTCCATTAAAATGGTCCAAATTGAAATCACTATTTAAATTAACTTCTCCGGAAATCAGAGTATTCTTTGTTAATTCAAATTCATCAATATTTGCTGTAACTTCCCAACTCTTTTCAAAAATATTAATTAATCCTGTTGATGATATATGTTGCCCATCCACAATTAATGATGCTTTGTCAAATTCAATAATATTTTTGTTAATTATTCCTGAAATAGATATATCAGTGTATTTTCTATTCTGAAAGTCCGCATCACATTTTAGAACCCCCTTTAGAATGCGATTATTGCTGTAAATTTCAATATTTAGCGTATCTATATTAATCGGAGCACCATTCATTAATTCCAAAAAGAATTTATCAATTTCAATATTTGCAGATGATTTTTGAAAATCTTCAATATTTACTATAATATCTGCTTTTCCGGACATCCAATGTGAATTGATAATTATGTTTGAAAGTTCAATTTCTTCATTATTATAGATTAATTTTCCGCTTTGAAAAACCAGCACATCTTGGAATACAGGTGAATGTATATTTAATGAATTAATATCTAATTCTACTACGTTGCTATAATTGAGTACTAGTTCAGCATTTAATTTATATAATTGGTCCATTATAACAAATAATCCATCATCGATTATAAGAGATGCTATTTCAGTATTTAAAAATGAAATAGTTGGTTTTCCATTATACTCTATTCCATCTAATTGGGAACTTTGAAAATTAAAATACATTGATGTTATAATAACTTCTGAAAATGCAATTGCACCAAAAGCAATTCGAGATAAATCTGGATCAATATAAATTTCTTTTGCAGAGAATATGATAGTACTGTCTTTAGAATAATCCACTTGGTTCACCCTAAATCCAGTTGCAAAATTGCCATTTATAGATCCAATATTCAATTCTCCATCACTTGAGTTTGGCAATTTATTTTTAATAATTAATTCAATATCATCAATAAAATATTCTGGTCTAAATAGAAAAATGAATACCATTATTCCTGTAAAGGAGATGAATAGTAGAAATAACCGCAAAAACCAATTGGCAACTGTCTTGATTTTTCTCATGCGTGTTTGACAATTTGCAAGTGATAATGTTTCATGTTATTAATAAACAATCGCATGGTATTTCCTTATGGAACGATAATAAATTTAATTAACACGTAACTTCCTATAAGTACTACAGTAAATACTATAGTAATTAGGTTGAAATATTTATTAATGAAATCTTCCATTCTATTTCCATGCTTTTTGATTAAAAATGCTAGAAGAAAAAAACGGGCTGATCTGCTAATTGTTGAAGCTGCCAAAAATAAAGGAAAGGAAATATTGAAAGCACCGGCACTAATTGTAAAAACTTTGAATGGAATAGGAGTAAACCCTGCTGTAAAAGTAATGATAAGACCATATAGGTCATATTTAGTTTTTATATTAAGAAATACAGCCTCATTAAACCCCGGTATATGATTAAAGAAAAAATGAGCAATTTCATTATATCCATCACCATTCCACCATAAGTAATAACCAATGCCATAACCTCCAACTGCTCCTATAACGCTTGCAATACTGCATATTAATGCAAATTTATAAGATAGCCTTCTATGTCCTAGTGCCAAGGCTATTAAAAGTACATCTGGGGGAATAGGAAAAAAAGAAGCTTCCGAAAAAGATAATATAAACAGGGCAATAGGTCCATAGGGGGTCTTCGCCCAATGAAGGACCCAATCATATAACTTTCTCAGAAGTTTAAACATAATATTTCAACATATATTTGACAGATATTAGTGTTCTATTTAGCGCAATATTAAGGTTAATATTTTATTATACTTCTTAAAATTAAACGAATAAACTTTAAGGTGTCAATGATATTATTAATTGAACTTTTTTCATTTCCGTAAATTGTTGGTATACCTACTTGATGATAGGAACATTTTTTTCTCAATAATTTTATTAATATTTCAGACTCAAATTGAAATCCGGTTTCAATAAATATTTCTGAGCAAATCTCATTTAATTTGTATCTCCTGTATCCACATTGAGAATCTTGAATCATTTCACCACTTAAAAAAGAAATAATCAAAGAGGTTAACTTATTTGATATTCTCCTATGGCATGGCATATCTTTTCCAAACTTTCTAGTTCCTAAAACAAGACTAATATTTTCATTTACTTCTAAAAACATTTCAATTAATTTCGGATCATGTTGTGAATCTGCATCTAATGTAACAGCATGAGTAAAACCATTCTCTT
Organism: uncultured Fidelibacterota bacterium; assembly: GCA_913049525.1. GTDB lineage: Bacteria > Fidelibacterota > Marinisomatia > SCGC-AAA003-L08 > D37C17 > D37C17. Next base: position 6,531 of record CAJWYZ010000044.1, read on the forward strand.
GAGCATAGTTAAAAGCCTTAAGGAGAGAAAAACCCTTGCCTTGATTTTGCTTATTGCGCAATATAATAATTTCAGGATTTTTAATAATTATTTCGGGAAAAGACCCGTCATCTATAATGATTATAGTCAATTTGGATATTGTAGAAATAGTTTTTAATAGAGCCAAAAATGAATCGGGAGGATTAAATGCGGGAATGATGATAGCAATATTCATTATCTTGTTTATTAATATTCTGGAAGAGTTTTATTATATCAATATTACTGTAAAAAAAACTCTATTTCATTTAGGAAATAGAGTTTTAGCATATTATGTCGGAACGAGAGGATTTGAACCTCCGGCCCCTTGACCCCCAGTCAAGTGCGCTACCGAGCTGCGCCACGTCCCGATTTATTAATTATTGAATTATTGGGTAGGTAAAATTAATGTTTTTTAAGAACTCAAAGGGTAGCATTAATTAAGAATTAATATTAATCCTTAAATTGTTCAACGAGCTTAATTAGATCATCCAAACCGTGTTTTAAATCCTTCAATGTTTGAATATCTATAGAATTACTCAATTTTACAATTTTCATTTTCTCCACAATCTGGCTTTGTTTTTCAGATGGCTGTTTTAAATGCTGCTGTGCACCTTTTATGGTAAATTTACGATCATATAATAATGACTTAATTTCCATAATAGTGTCAACGTCATGAGAGCGATAAATTCTGTTTCCAGCTCTATTTTTTCCTGGCTTTAATTGAGAAAATTCTGTTTCCCAATATCTGAGCACATATTGTTTTAAGCTGGTAATCTCACTCACTTCACTGATTGAGTAGTATAATTTTTTTATATCTCTTGCTTCCATAATATTTGATTTATATTCTATATTTAAAGTAGTGCTTTAAGTTAATCATTTAAAAGTATTTAATCAAAGTATTTATTTCAAACATACACACACATAGAAAGAGCATATTAATTATTTTCTCATCTTAAGATATAATTAAGTAAGAATATTATAATACAAAAAAATATCTGTTATGGTAATTTTGAATAAATGATGATATTATTAAGAGTCATATTAGTAATTTATAATATTACTTAATGTATTACTTTAATGACTTAATATATAAGTGATATTTATCTTCGAACTGTTAGAAACCTGTTAATACGATCAAAAGCTTCATTTAGAATTTTAGGTGAAGGAAGAAAAACAATTCTAAAATGTCCCTGTCCATATTTATGTGAAAATCCAGAACCGTGAACTAATAGTAAATGTTCTTCTTTAAGTAATTTTAAAACAAATCCTTTATCATTAGATTTCCATTGATCATCAGTTATACGAATAAACATATAAAAAGCACCCTCCGGCTTTGTAACTTTTAACCCGTCAATAGATTGGACACGTTTAATACAAAGATCCCGTTGTTCTAGTAGCCTATTTGTATAATCATTCATCCAGCATTTATTGCTTTGAAGTCCTGCTAAATATCCCAATTGTGCAGGGGTTGATGCACAAAGCCTTGAACGTAGGAGTCTTTCAGCGCCATCTCTTACTAATGATAATTTCTCTTCAGGGTCATGCCAGGCCATATAACCTATTCTCCATCCTGGTGCATAGTAAACTTTTGAAACTCCGTTTAAAGTTATAACAGGAACATTATCTGATAAAGATGCTGTAGAATAGTGATTCCCTTTAAAATTAATTTTATCGTATATCTCATCACTAATGACAGCACAATGGGGCCATTTACCAGCAATATCAATTATTTTTTTCAGATGATTTTTATCTGCAATACCCCCTGTTGGATTATTTGGATTTATAACAACAATTAAACGTACCTTGTCGTCCATTTTTGATTCCAGGTCTTCTAAGTCAATAGACCAGCCATTCTCTTCATCTAAGCTATACTCAACTGTCTGTCCTCCAAATAATTGCGGATATGCCATATAAGGAGGATAATGTGGTCCTGGTGCAAGAACTTTATCATCTTGCTGTAAAAATGCTGCAAAAATAATCTGAAGAGCTTCTGTTACACCATGGCAGACATATACATCATCAGATTTACAATCCCATCCACCATTTACTTTTTGAGACTCATCATATGAAATAGCCTCTCTTAATTCAGGCAAACCGTATGAAGGGGAGTATCCATTCTGCTGCTCTTTCAGACCTTTATAAAATGCTTCTATCATATGGTTTGGAGTTGGGAAGCCATGATATGCAAGGGGATCACCTATATTGAGTTTAAGGATTTTTTTTCCTTGTTTCTCTAATTCTCTTGCAGGTACTACAACATCTCTAATGGCATACTCAATATTAGTTGCTCGTCTGGAAGCAGGGAATTTATCCATAATATTTAATGCATAATTGTTTCGGTAAATAAAAAAGCAGCTGACACATTTTCAGTGAAGCTGCTTTTTTATTATTAATTTCATCCTAGAAAACTAAGTATTTAGCCTTAGCCCTTCTGAAATTTTGTCTTCTTTTCAGGAGGAGAATAATTATCAGGCTTTTCCATCAAGGCTTTCATGCTAAAGTCCAAACGTTTAAGATCATCAATCTTGATAAGTTTAACCTTTACTTTATCACCAATTTTAACAACATCGTCAACTTTTTTAACATGCTCCCAATTCAATGCGGATATATGCACTAAACCTTCTTTGCCCGGTGCAATTTTAACAAATGCTCCAAAGTCCATAATACGCACAACTTCAGCATCATATACTTCGCCTGGTACAGGAACTAAATTATAGGAATCTAATAAACGTACAACGGTGTCTATATAATCCTGATCTTGCCCCATAACAACACACATTCCATCGTCTTCAACACTAATTTCACATTCATACTCAGCACTAATGGCTTTAATGTTTTTACCTCCAGGCC
>CAJWYZ010000045.1 GCA_913049525.1 uncultured Fidelibacterota bacterium
TTGGTAATATCTTCTTCCGGACTAGGCTTGGCAATTGCTACTTCTATTGTTTCTGCAATTGCCCTATAATAAAACATTTCTTCAGCGATCACTTCATCTGAAATATCGGTAATTGATAAGTGAATTTGATAATCACCTTCCAGTTTCGGTGAAAAAATAAGCATATCATTTTTTAAATCGAATGGTACTACCATTTTTGATGGACCTACTGGCGGCTCCCATTTAAAGGTATAGTTTTCAGCATCATTATGGTAATCTTGTGAAAAAACCTTTACAGTTTTGTTTATCATAACTTCCTGAAATTCAGGCTCTGTTCCGCAGGATGTTAAAATGATTATAAAAATTAAATGAGTAAGTTTTTGCACAAATAATTACCTTATTGATTGCTGATAAGTTCAGCTTCTGAAAAGAAAAATCCTATTTCTTTCCGGGCATTCTCATCTGAATCAGATCCATGGACAGCATTTTCTCCAATACTGGTTGCAAAATCATGGCGAATGGTTCCTGCATCAGCTTCTTTTGGATTGGTAGCCCCAATCGTTTCCCGCCAGGCAGATACAGCATTATCCTTTTCTAATGCTAATACCATAGATTGGCTAGAAGACATAAATTCAGTTAATTCGTCATAAAATGGTTTTCCTGCGTGAACTCCATAGAATCCCTGTGCTTGTGCAAGTGTCATATTAATTAATTTAGCACTTAATACTTTGAATTCAGCAGAGATAATTCGGTCATAAATCTTCCCTGTATCTCCATTTTTTACTGCATCTGGCTTTATGATTGCAAATGTTAAGTTCGACATGTTTTTCCTTATTTATGTGGTCAATTTTGATTGTAATGAGTTTGCCATGGTTTTTCCAATGTCAGCAGGACTGTCACAAACAGTAATCCCTGCATTTCTCAGCGATTCTATTTTGTCAGAAGCCGTTCCTTTCCCGCCTGCGATTATTGCCCCAGCATGACCCATTCGTCGTCCTGGGGGGGCTGTTTGTCCAGCAATGAATGCCACTACTGATTTATCGAAATTATTATTTTGGATCCATTGAGCAGCATCTTCTTCAGCGCTACCGCCAATTTCACCTATCATAACAACTCCATCAGTCTGAGAGTCATCTTTGAATAATGAGAGTAAGTCAATAAAGGTAGTTCCAATAATAGGATCTCCACCAATGCCAATACAAGTAGATTGCCCAATTCCTTGCTCAGTTAACTGATGAACTGCTTCATATGTTAGTGTGCCTGATCGGGAAATTACACCTACATTGCCGTGTGGTTTATGGATAAAATCAGGCATTATTCCAATTTTGCATTCACCTGGTGTAATAATGCCTGGACAATTAGGTCCAATCATTCGAGTGTGAGAATTATCTAATGCCTCTTTTACCGGCACCATATCCATTGTTGGGATTCCTTCTGTGATGCAGACTATGAGGTTAATACCAGCGTCAATTGCCTCAAGGCATGCATCGGCAGCAAATGTAGGAGGAACAAAAATTACAGAAGCATTTGCATCCGTTGCAGAAACAGCATTTGCCACAGTATTGAAAATAGGAATTCCATTATCATCTTTTTGTCCACCCTTTCCAGGTGTTACGCCAGCTACGACTTGTGTTCCATAAGCCTCCATTTGCTGGGTGTGAAATGCTCCTTCTTTTCCGGTAATTCCCTGAACAACTAATTTGGTTTCATTGTTTATTAAAATACTCATTTAAATCTTCTCTCCTGTTGCTTTTACTGCTTTTGCAGCGGCATCAGCTAAACTGTTTGCAACTATAAAATTATGTTCTGCATCTTTTAATAGATTTCGGGCTTCAATTGCATTCGTGCCTTCAAGTCTAATTACAACTGGAATTGTAACTTCCATATGAGCGAGTGCGTCGATCACACCTTGTGCAACTCGGTCACATCGAACAATTCCACCAAAAATATTAATTAGGATGCTTTTTACATTTGGATCTGATAAAATAATTTTAAATCCATGGGCAACAGTTTCCGCATTGGCAATACCTCCAACATCCAAAAAGTTTGCTGGTTCACCACCATATAATTTAATTATATCCATAGTGCCCATTGCCAGCCCTGCACCATTTACCATACAGCCTACATTTCCATCAAGCTTTATATAGTTTAGATTAAAGGAGTCAGCTTCAACTTCAGAAGGTTCCTCTTCAGATAAATCACGCATTTCCTGAATATTTTTATGACGATATAGTGCATTATCATCAAAATTTATTTTTGAATCCAAGGCGATTATTTCATCGGAATTTGTTACAACTAAAGGATTAATTTCCATAAGAGAACAATCATAAGATTTAAAAAATTTCCAGAGGGATAAAAATGTTTTAACCGCATGTTTAATTTGCACACCGGAAAGTCCAAGAGCAAAAGCAAGTTTACGTGCTTGAAATGGTCTTAAATCTTTGTTAGGTTCAATCCATTCTTTCATAATTCTCTCCGGAGATCCAGTAGCCACTTTTTCAATTTCAACACCACCTTCAGATGAAACCATGAATACAAATTTACCACTACTTCTGTCTAATACTATCCCAGCATACAATTCCCGAGCAATATCGGAAGCTTCTTCAATAAGTAGGCGTTGTACACACTTCCCATCGGGTCCAGTTTGGTGAGTAATTAAATTCATGCCAAAAATATCATCGGCATATTTTTGAACTTCTTCAGAACCAATTGCAAGTTTTACTCCGCCACCTTTTCCCCTTCCCCCGGCATGAATTTGTGCTTTTACAACAACCTTGTTTGTCTCCAATTTCTTATAGACTTCCACTGCTTCCTCAACGCTAAAAGCAGGGAATCCATTCGGGACTGGTATGCCGGCATTTCGAAAAAGCTCCTTGCCCTGGTATTCGTGTATCTTCATAATATCTTCATTTAATTTTTAAGAATTCTTGTGCCAGCCTTTTTTTGGATAGCTTTTTCAATATTTTCAATAGAAGTAATAATTACTTCTTTTCCATGGTGATTCAAAAAGTAGAGAGCTGCTTTTATTTTTGGTTCCATTGTTCCCCGCCAAAATTGACCATCCTTTAACCACTGATCTACATCCTTAGCTGTCGTATTCCTAATTATTTCCTGCGAATCAGTTTTAAAATTTAAGTAAATATTATCTACATCGGTTATTATAAATAGTTCCTGTGCCTTGATGATTCTACCTAGTAAAGCGGCAGTCATGTCTTTATCAATAACACCATCTAATCCTTCGAGTGAACCATCTTCCAAATTATAAGCAGGAATTCCACCGCCACCTCCAGCAATAACAATGGTGCCAAAGTCCACCAAATGTTTGATAGATTTTCCATTAAATATATAGAGTGGATCAGGAGAGGGAACTACTCGTCTCCATAAACCTGGTTCTTGTTCTCTCATTTCCCATCCATATTTAGACATATATTTTCGGGCTTTGTCATTAGTATAAGAAACGCCAATAAATTTAGATGGGTTTCCTATTGCCGGGTCGTTTCCATTCACTTTCATTTGAGAAATGAATGATACCACCTCTCGATTAGAATCTTCACTATATAAAGCATTTTGAAGGGATTGCTGAATCATATATCCCATTGCACCTTGAGTATTGGCAACTAAAATACCCAAAGGAAGAGGGGGAATTTTTTCAGCAGCAATCTCATTTCTGGAAAGTTCTGCTCCAACTTGCGGACCATTTCCATGGGTGATACAAATATTATAATTCGCCCGAACAAAATGCATTACTCCCTTTAAGCTGCTTTTTGTATGTCTAAATTGTTCGGTAATGGTACCGGCTTCAGACTTGGGTGATAATGCATTTCCACCAAGTGCAATCATCACAGTTCTACTGTTAGCCATTAAAAATTATCAAAAAACGATTTAAATTTTAGTGAATAAAATTGTGAATTAAGAAAAAGATTTTAAAAATTCCTAATTTTCACCCATAAAAGGATATCGGTAATCTGTTGGTGGATCAAATGTTTCCTTAATTGTTCGAAGTGAAATCCAACGATATAAATTCAGTGGTGAACCTGCCTTGTCATTTGTTCCTGATGCTCGGCTTCCACCGAATGGCTGCTGCCCCACAACGGCGCCAGTTGGCTTGTCATTAATGTAGAAATTCCCAGCAGCTTGGGTAAGCATTTTTCTTCCAGATGCTACAGCTTTCTTATCCTCTGAAAATATTGCCCCTGTGAGCGCATAGGGTGAAGTTCTATCTACAATTGCACAAATATCATTCCATGAATCATTATAAAGATATATAGTTAGAACGGGTCCAAAAATCTCTTCTTCCATAGTTTTAAAATTGGCATTAGTGGTGAGAATCGTAGTTGGCTCGATGAAGTAGCCTTTAGTTTTATCATACCCACCACCTGAAATTATTTCAGATTCGGATGAGTTCTTTGCATAATCGATATAGCTAGAAATATTATCAAATGACGCTTCATCAATAACAGCATTCATAAAATTATTGAAATCATTTACATCGCCCATTTCAATATTGTTTACTTGTGTAAGGTATTTATCCCTCACATCATCCCACAGTGATTCTGGAATATAACAGCGAGATGCTGCAGAGCATTTCTGCCCCTGATATTCGAATGCTCCTCTCACCATCGCAGTCGCCAAAGCAGACGGATCAGCAGATTCATGTGCAAGTATAAAATCTTTTCCACCGGTTTCACCGACTATTCGCGGATATGTATGATAGGTTGAAATATTATCTCCAATTCGTTTCCACATACCTTGAAATACTTCCGTTGAACCGGTAAAGTGTATGCCTGCAAGATGTGGGCTATCCATTACAGGGCCACCAACTTCACCTCCAGTTCCTGGAAGAAAGTTAATAACTCCATCGGGCAATCCTGCTTCTTGGAGAAGTTTCATTATAAAATATCCTGAGTAAACGGATGATGATGCTGGTTTCCATAGTGCCACATTTCCCATAAGGGCGGGGGCAGAGGGAAGGTTGCCTGCAATCGATGTGAAATTAAATGGGGATACAGCAAAAATAAATCCTTCTAATGCACGATATTCCAAAGAGTTATGCATTCCATCTGGTGAAATAAGAGGTTGATTATTACAAATTTCTTCAGCAAACTGACAATTGAAATTGAAAAAATCAATAAGCTCACATGCAGCATCAATTTCAGCTTGAAAAACATTTTTACTTTGAGATAGCATGGTTGCGGCATTAATTGTATCTCGCCAGGGACCAGCCAATAATTCAGCTGCTCTTCGAAAAATAACGGTTCTTTCTTGTAAAGGAGTAATGGACCATGACTGCCATGCGTTTCTGGCAACTTCAATGGCTTGATTTACCTCTGCCATTCCAGATTTATGATAATCAGCCAAGATATCCTGATGGTCATGAGGTTTACGACAGTGTCCTATGTTTCCTGTAAAAATTTCCTTACCACCAATGATGATAGGGATTTCATAAAACTCATTTTCCATTTCAACTAATTTTGATTTAAGACTGCTTCTCTCAGGCGATCCGGGCACATAATCTCGAATAGGTTCGTTCACAGCAGTGGGTATTTCTATAGTAATTTCTTCCATGGTTTATTTCCGTTTAAAGATAAAAAATGATTTTAATGAAAAGCCCCGATTTTAGAGCCTGAAAATTTACTTTGCATGGGTTTTGGAGAACAAGAATTTAGTTGGTAGTTATTGGTAAAATCAGGGGATTGGTGTTTGGATATTAGGAGTAAAGATACTTATTTCCATTTCTCCTTAATAATTACTATCTTTCTCAAGTTTCAATTAATCATTTTCAATTCATAATTTGCAAAAATAATCTTCTGTTGTTATTATTTAAATATTCGTATTAATCTATCCCTATGAAAACTAATAGAAATGACAGCTGTCCATGTGGCAGTGGGGAAAAATATAAAAATTGTTGTGAACAAAAGCGATTTAAATCTGGGGATAAAAACCAATTAACTCGCTGGCTTATATCAGCTGGATTAGGACTTTTTTTAGCAGTGTTCGTATGGGGTGTGATTGAATTTTTTACAACAGAGCATCCGGAAATGGAAGCGTATAAATGTGATAATCCAAATTGTGGGAAAATTCATTACCGGCAAAAAGTGGATAGTAATTAGTTTAGAATTAAATCTAATAGAGTTAGGATATCAGCGTAGATATTTCAATTTAATTTAAAGGATAGGCTATGGAAACCAAACCGATTGTAAAAAATTATATGACCACTCGACTCATCACCCTTTCAAAAGATATGGATGTGTACTTTGCTATTGGCCTTCTTCTGAAAAATAGAATTTCTGGTGCTCCCGTTACTGATAATAACCATCATTTAGTGGGAATCTTGTCTGAAAAAGATTGCCTGCGGATTTTTGCAAATGGATCCTTTTATGATATGCCCGGCGGACCGGTTTCTAAGTTTATGACAGATGTTGTGTTAACAGTCATTCCTAACAGCGATTTATTTTCTGTTGCAGATATTTTTTTAAAGCATAATTTTCGTAGAATGCCAGTGGTGGAGGGAAAAAAACTGGTAGGGCAAATTAGTCGCAGGGATGTTTTGAGAGCTATTCAAGATAGTACCAATTATGATATGGACACTGAAGAAATTAATGGCTATATCACGCAGGAAATGAAAGGATCACTCTCTAAATAAGGTAAAATTTTGCACCCCTCAACAAAAATTAATTTCAAATAGTTTCCTAATTTCTCTCTATCAAGAGAGGCGTGTTAATTCACTTATGCTGAGCCTGTGGAGGTTAGCGTTGATTATGTTGGAATATGGTTTCCTAATATCGTTTTTTTCGGGAGCTATAAATCCATTGTTCAGACCCTATAAACCTGTCTAAAATTTCCTCTTAGAATTCTCACAATTCTTCACTTAATTCATGACATCACCAAAACGCTTATTTCTCATTGATGGAATGGCTCAAATCTACCGAGCCCATTTTGCCATGATTAAAAATCCGCTCATTACCAAAGATGGCCGCCATACCTCTGCTATTTTCGGATTCATGAACTCACTTTTCAAACTACTCCGGCAGGAAAATCCTGATTATATCGCAGTGGTTCTGGACTGTAAAGCACCCACCTTTCGCCATAAACTATACACTGAATATAAAGCCACTCGGGAAAAAATGCCAGAAGAGTTGGTAGAGCAGTTGGAGCCCCTCTATGAAGTGATATCACATACCAATATTCCAACCTTGAAGAAACCTGGATTTGAAGCTGATGATATTATTGGCACCTTAGTAAAAAAAGCTGAAATAGCTGGGTTGGAAACCTTCATAGTGACTGGTGACAAAGATATGATGCAGTTGGTATCCGATAGGACTTTCATGTATTCTCCCGGAAATTCTTTTAAACCCACTACTATCTATGATAAGGCTAAGGTAAAAGAGAAATGGGGCGTAGGTCCGGAAGGAATTATAGATATGTTGGCATTGGTGGGTGATACCTCTGATAATATCCCAGGGGTTGATGGCGTAGGACCAAAAACTGCCCGTAAACTTTTAGATGAATACAAGGATATTGAAACTATTCTGGAACATGCAGACGAAGCCAAGAATAAACGGGTTCGAGCAGGATTGCAGAATGGAAAGGATTTGGTGCATCTCTCACGGGAATTGGTGACCATTGATTGTGAAGTTCCTATTGAATTTCATATTGAAGATTTAATTAAAGTAGATTTTAATTTAGAAGCACTTTCTAAAGATTTTCAGGATTTGGAAATGTATTCACTAGTAACCCAAGCGGAAGCGTTAAGTGAAAATAATGTAGTGGTAATTGAGCCGTCGGAAAAAAAATATTCCACTATACTAACAAAGAAATCTTTAGATAATTTAATGTTGGAATTAGAAGAATCTGATCTCATTTCATTCGATCTTGAAACTACTTCAGTTATTGCTTTGGAAGCAGATATTGTGGGGTTATCATTTTCTGTGAAAGCTAATGAGGGTTATTATATTCCCGTGAAATTTCCTGAGAAAGATTCAAATTATGAGTTGAGTTTAGATACTATTATCAGTACCGTAAAACCTCTTTTGGAAAATAAAAAAAATAGATTTTGTGGACAGAATTTAAAATATGATGCTTTGGTCCTCAGTCGTCATTCCATAAAAATTGCCAATATCTATTTTGATACTATGTTAGCTGAATATATTCTTCATCCGGAGAAAAATTCATATAAGATGGATTATCTAGCATTAGACTATCTCAAATACCGTATGGTGCCAATAGATGATTTGATTGGGACGGGGTTGCATCAAAAATCTATGGCAGAAGTACCTTTGGACGACATTGCTTTCTATGCAGTGGAGGATGCGGATATTGCTTTCCAATTAGCATCCATTTTAGAAAAAAAGTTAGATGCGGAGAATTTGTCAACTCCCTATGAAAAAATTGAATTACCTTTAGTTCCTGTTCTGGTTCAAATGGAGAAAAACGGGGTATTTTTAGATCTTGAATTTCTCTTAAAACTCTCTGAACAATTTGGAACAGAGCTTGAAAAATTAACGGCTAAGATCCATAATATGGCGGGGCGAAAATTTAATATTAATTCTCCTAAACAATTGGGGCAGATACTATTTGACGAGTTGGAATTAAAGCCCGTTCGCAAACGCAGTACGGCTGTGGAAGTCTTGCAGGTATTGAAAAATTTTCATCCATTGCCAGAAGTGGTTCTGGCTTACCGACATTTGGCAAAGTTAAAGTCCACCTATGTGGATGCAATTCCCAATTATGTAAATAAAAATACAGGGAGAGTACATACATCTCTCAATCAAACTATTGCAGCCACTGGCAGACTCTCTAGTACTTCGCCTAATTTCCAGAATATTCCCATACGAACGGAAACAGGTCGGGAGGTACGCAAAGCTTTTATTGCACAAAAAGAGGGTTCGGTGATTCTCTCTGCTGACTACTCACAAGTAGAACTGCGAATAATGGCTCATTATTCCAAAGAACCGGAACTCATCAAGGCTTTTGAGGAAGATGCGGATATTCATAGCAGAACGGCGGCATTAGTGAATGGCATTGCAGAATCAGAAGTGACCTCGGATCAGCGACGTTCAGCCAAGGTGGTCAATTTTGGAATTATGTATGGAGCTGGCCCCTACCGAATGAGCCAGGAACTTGGAATTCCCATGGCAGATGCCAAGACTCTCATCGATACATATTTCAAAACCTATCCGGGAATCAAACGCTATATGAATGAAACCATTGAATCTGCCCGGAAAAAGGGATATGTGGAAACCTTGTATCATCGTCGCAGAAGTACCAATAGTCTGAATGCCTCCAATCGTAACATGGTACAGGCAGAAGAACGGGCTGCTATCAACATGCCCATTCAAGGAACGGCTGCGGATATTATTAAAATTGCCATGATCAATATTCATAAA
>CAJWYZ010000046.1 GCA_913049525.1 uncultured Fidelibacterota bacterium
TATCTTGAGGCAGGTGCAGATATCATTGAAACCAATACTTTTAATGCCAATGCAATTTCCCAGTCAGATTATGGTTTAGAACATCTAGTGTACCAGTTAAACTTAGAATCCGCCAAGATTGCTAAAAATGTAACGAGAGCTGTTACTAATAAAAATCCTGAAAAACCGAGATATGTAGCGGGTATTCTTGGCCCTACAAACAGGACATGTTCTATGTCTCCCAAAGTGAGTGACCCTGGATTTAGAAATGTTAGTTTTGATGATTTGGTTAAGACCTACAGTGACCAGTGTAAAGGCTTGTTAGATGGCGGAGTAGATATTATAATGGTTGAAACGGTTTTCGATACCTTGAACTGCAAGGCTGCATTGTATGCAATCCAAGAGACGTTTGCAAATAGGGGGGAATATGTGCCAATAATGGTTTCGGTAACTATTACTGATGCCAGTGGTAGAACATTATCTGGGCAGACGATTGAAGCATTTTGGTATTCTATACGACATGTAGAATTGTTGAGTGTGGGAATTAATTGTGCTCTGGGCGCTGAAGAAATGCGACCGTTTCTTGCAGATTTATCTGCTATTGCAGATATTCCAATTAGTATACACCCAAATGCAGGGCTTCCAAATGAGTTAGGTGAATATGATCAATCGCCTGAGTTTATGGCAGCAATTATTGAAAAATTCGCAGAAAGTGGATTGGTTAATATTGTGGGTGGTTGCTGTGGCACGACCCCTGAGCATATTAAAGTGATTTCTCAGAAAGTTAGTCAAAGTCTTCCAAGAATACTCCCTACAATAAATCCGATTACGAAATTAAGTGGATTAGAACCGCTTATAATTGATAAAAAATCACTTTTTGTAAATATTGGTGAACGCACCAATGTCTCGGGTTCCAGAAAATTTGCGAGGCTCATTCGGGAAGAAAAATATGAGGATGCATTATCTGTGGCAATTCATCAAGTTGAGGGTGGTGCGCAGATGATAGATGTGAATATGGATGAGGGACTACTGGAATCGGAAGAATGTATGGAGAAATTCCTACGCATGATAGCTTCAGACCCCGCTATTTCCCGGGTACCCATTGTCATTGACTCATCCCGGTGGGAGGTTATAGAAACTGGACTAAAAAATATACAGGGTAAGGGTGTTGTAAATTCCATTAGCTTGAAAGATGGAGAAGATGCCTTTATTGACAAAGCAGAGAAGATTCGTAGGTATGGTGCGGCGGTCATTGTAATGGCATTTGATGAAGATGGACAGGCCGATTCATATAAACGTAAAATTGACATTTGTAGCAAAAGCTTTGAACTTCTGACCAATAAAGTAAATTTCCCAACTGAAGATATCATTTTTGACCCTAATATATTTGCCGTTGCAACTGGCCTTGCAGAGCATAATGATTATGCCCATGCGTATATTCGTGCCTGTAAGAAACTAAAAGAATTATTCCCTCAATCTCTCATAAGTGGAGGCTTGAGTAATCTGTCATTTTCTTTTAGAGGGAATAATGCTATTCGAGAGGCAATGCATTCGGTATTCCTTTATCATGCCATCAAATCCGGAATGACAATGGGGATTGTGAATCCGGGCCAGTTATCTATTTATGATGAGGTTCCCATTGAACTTCGACTGAAAATAGAGGATGTAATATTTAACCGTAACTCTGAATCTGGTGAACGTCTTTTAGATTCTGCAAAAGAATTTCATTTTGAACAAACCGTTGAAAATGAAATTTCAGCCTGGCGGGAACTTCCTGTTGGAGAACGTTTGACGCATGCCCTGGTTGAAGGAATTGCTGCCCATATTGAAGAAGATACAGAGGAAGCAAGATTGAATTTAAAGGATCCGGTTAAAGTAATAGAAGGACCGTTAATGGATGGAATGAACAGAGTAGGAGATTTATTTGGTTCTGGAAAAATGTTTTTGCCACAAGTGGTTAAATCAGCAAGAGTTATGAAAAAAGCCGTGACCTATTTAACTCCATTTTTAGAAGAGTCTAAGGGAGCTGGAAGTAAAAAGGGTAAAATACTTATGGCAACGGTAAAGGGGGATGTGCACGATATTGGTAAAAATATTGTTGGTGTTGTTCTGGGTTGTAATAATTATGATATCATTGATTTGGGGGTGATGGTTTCTGCACAAGATATTTTGAAAAATGCTCTTGAGGAAAATGTGGATATTATTGGGCTTAGCGGACTAATAACCCCCTCACTAGATGAAATGGTTCATGTGGCATCTGAAATGGAACGAACTGGAGCAACAATTCCTTTATTAATTGGGGGAGCTACTACATCTAAATTACACACCGCCTTAAAAATAGCCCCGCAATATTCACATGGATCCATTTATGTGACAGATGCTTCTAAAAGTGTAGATGTGGTGCGTAAACTACTTTCCGATTCTAAAAATAAGTTTATAAATGAAGTGGACCAAGATTACACAAGTATTCGTATAAAAAAACAATCACCATCTAAAATTCAATATTTACCTATTACTGAATCTAGAAGGTATAAGTACAATGTAGATTGGCAATACTATAATCCGCCTGAACCAAATATTAAAGAAGAAATTTTTATAGATGAATTCTCGCTTGAGGAATTAGTACCCTTTATTGATTGGACACCATTTTTTACAACATGGGAATTAAAAGGTACATATCCTTCAGTATTGAAGGATGCAAAGTATGGAAAGGAATCACAAAAATTATTTAATGATGCAAAGTGCTTATTGGATGAAATTGTGACCAAGAAATTGTTAACTGCCAGAGCGATAATGCGGATTATTCCCGCGTCATCAGTTGGGGATGATATAGAACTTTATAATTTTAAAAATGAATCAATTGCACAATTTCATTTTTTGCGTCAGCAGGTGAAAAAAGCTGATTATCAACTCTGCCTTTCAGATTTTATCGCCCCCAGAAACTTGGGGAAACCGGATTGGCTTGGCATTTTTGCTGTAACAACCGGGATTGGATTAGATAAAATTGTTGAAGGGTTTAAAGCTAATAATGATGATTATAATGCAATTATGGCCAAAGCTCTGGCTGATAGATTAGCTGAAGCATTTGCTGAAAAATTACATGATCTTACTCGCAAAGAATATTGGGGATATGCACCTAATGAAAATATGACCATAGAAAATGTGTTGAAAGAAAAGTATGATGGAATTCGACCTGCACCAGGCTACCCTGCCTGTCCAGATCATTCTGAGAAAGAGCTTTTATTTAATATACTGGATCCAAATGGAAAAACTGGAATTCATCTAACTTCTAATTTTGCCATGGACCCACCAGCATCTGTATGTGGTTGGTACTTTTCACATCCGGAGTCAAAATATTTCAGCATTGGGAAAATTTCTGAAGACCAACTCACTGATTACTGTGATAGGAAAAAAATGCATTCTGATGAAGTTAGGCGATTTATATCACCCTATCTTAGAGAATCAAACCAATTTGAACCTGAATTAGTTTAAGGAGAAAAATGAAAGTTACCGAACATATAGATAATGCAAAAGATCCTTTATTTAGTTTTGAGATTATTCCTCCACAGCGAGGTAAAAGTGCTCAAGAAATTATTGAAATTGTGAAAGATCTGGAGCCCTTTAATCCACCCTTTATTGACGTTACCAGCCATTCAGCAGAAGCATATTATGAAGAAGGACGAGATGGAGATATTAAACGACGTGTACGTAAAAAGAGACCGGGCACTATCAGTATATGTGGAATTATTCAAAATCGATTTAAAATTGATACGGTTGCGCATTTATTGTGCCGGGGATTTACACGCGAAGAAACGGAGGATGCAATTATTGAGCTCAATTATTTAGGTATTCATAATATTTTGGCTGTGAGAGGAGATGAAACAAACTATAAAAAACCAGTACATTCAGGCCGATCAGCAAATTTGTATGCTTCAGATCTTGTAAAACAACTTGATAATCTCAGGTCTGGTATTTATTTAGATGAAATTTTAAATGCTGATGCTGTGGACTTATGTATAGGTGTAGGTGGATATCCGGAAAAACATTTTGAGGCACCAAACCTTAAAAAAGATGTCCAATTTATTAAACAAAAAGTAGATGCCGGTGCAGATTATATTGTAACCCAAATGTTCTTTAACAATAAAGATTATTTTAATTTTGTAGATGAATGTAGAAAAGCAGGAATTACAGTTCCAATAATTCCGGGATTGAAAATTCTAAATAATCCTAAGCAGTTAACATCAATCCCTAAAAACTTTTATGTAAATATCCCTACTGAACTTTCAGAAGAAATTGAAGAAAATCCAGACTACATCCATGAAATTGGTGTGAAATGGTGCATAAAACAATGTGAAGAATTATTGAATAATGGTGTAATGAGTATCCATTATTATATCATGAGCGGCGCCAATGCGGTTACAAAAGTATTGAAAGAATTAAATAAATAAAATATCGTAAATTAACCACCTTGAAAGGAAATAAAAAAATGAGTAATTACCTATTTACATCAGAATCTGTAACTGAAGGTCACCCTGATAAAGTCTGTGATCAAATTTCAGATGCAATTCTGGATGCAATTCTTACAAATGATCCGAACGGGAGAGTGGCATGCGAGACCCTCACAACAACAAACCTTGTTATTATTTCAGGGGAGATAACTACAGATAATCACCCGGATTATGAAAATATAGTTCGTGAAACAATTCGTAAAATTGGATATACTGATAATTCTTCAAAATTTAGCGCTGATAAAGTTGACGTTCAACTGTACATAGATGAACAAAGCCCTGAAATTGCCCAAGGAGTAAATGAGTTGGACAATAGAGAACAAGGAGCAGGGGATCAGGGATTAATGTTTGGATTTGCTTGTAAAGAAACTCCCGAACTCATGCCCTTGCCAATACAACTATCACAACGTTTAACAGAAAAACTTGCAGAAGTACGAAAAAATGGTACTCTTCCATGGCTAAGACCTGATGGAAAATCACAAGTTACAGTTGAGTATGATGGCTTTACTCCCGTAGGCATATCAAAAGTCGTTATCGCAACACAGCATGATGACATGTTAGATTCCTATTCTACTGAAGAAGAAGAACATGCATACATTAAAAAAGAAATCGTAAATAATGTAATTCTTCCAGTTCTTAATAATTGTCATATTGGTTACGAAGAAAATTTTATTGTAAATGGTACGGGTCGGTTTGTACTTGGTGGTCCGGAAGCAGATACTGGTTTAACAGGTAGAAAAATAATTGTGGATACGTACGGTGGCTATGCTCGTCATGGAGGCGGTGCATTTTCAGGCAAAGACCCATCAAAGGTTGATAGATCTGCCAGCTATATGACACGCTATATTGCCAAAAATATCGTGGCTGCAGAATTGGCAGAACGATGTGAGGTGCAATTGGCATATAGCATAGGAGTTGCCGAACCAGTATCTATAAATGTTGATACATTTAATACAGGCGTTATAACTGATGAAGAATTAACAAGCTTAATCAAAGATGTGTTCGATTTAACACCATCTGGAATAATTAATACGCTTGAATTGAAAAATGCAATTTATAAAGATCTTGGTGCTTATGGGCACTTTGGAAGAGACGAATTCCCTTGGGAAAAAACAGATAAAATTGAACAATTGAAACAAGAGATAAAATTGGAGGCAAGTGTTGGATAACTTAACAATGGAAGTAGAAACTATGAATCAAACTAATGACTACAAAGTAGCAGATATCAACTTAGCAGAATTTGGTAGAAAAGAAATCCAGTTGGCAGAAGTTGAAATGCCAGGGTTAATGGCTCTTCGAGAACAATATAGAGACAGTAAACCACTTTCTGGGGCTCGAATTGCAGGTTGTATTCACATGACTATCCAATCTGCTGTACTCATTGAAACACTGATTGAATTGGGAGCCGAAGTTCGGTGGTCTTCATGTAATATATATTCCACTCAAGATCATGCTGCTGCAGCAATTGCAGCAGCTGGTCATGGAGTTTTCGCTTGGAAGGGTGAAACCGAAGATGAATTTTGGTGGTGCATCGAACAGACGCTTAATTTCCCTAATGGAGAAGGACCAAACCTTTTATTAGATGATGGGGGAGACCTGACCCAAATAGTTTTGGAAAAACGAAAAGAGTTGATCCCTGGAATTAAAGGTGTTTCCGAAGAAACCACAACAGGAGTTCATAGATTACACCAGTTATTTAAAGAAAACGGTTTGCCATGGCCCGCTATTAATGTAAATGACTCAGTTACAAAGTCTAAATTTGACAACAAATATGGATGTCGTGAGTCTCTAGCTGATGGAATAAAACGAGCTACAGATGTCATGCTTGCAGGTAAAAAAGTGGTAGTCTGCGGATTTGGTGATGTGGGTAAGGGTTGTGCTCAATCCATGAGCGGATATGGTGCTCAGGTATTTGTGACAGAAATTGACCCAATTTGTGCATTGCAAGCTGCAATGGAAGGTTACTCTGTAGTTACTATGGATGAAGCCTGTAAGTGGGGAGATATTTTCGTAACAGCTACTGGAAATCGTGATATTATTATGGGTTCTCATATGGAAAAAATGAAAAATAATGCCATCTGTTGTAATATTGGACATTTTGATCATGAAATTGATGTTGCTTATTTAGAGAAAACTACAGATGTTAAGGAATTCAATATTAAACCGCAGGTGGACAGATTTGAATTTTCTGATGGACATTCAATTATTTTGCTCTCTCGAGGAAGATTGGTGAATTTAGGTAATGCTACAGGGCATTCATCATTTGTAATGTCCACCTCATTTACCAATCAGGTATTGGCACAAATAGCATTGTGGGAAGATAATGTGAATGATGGTGTACAGGTGCTGCCTCCAGAATTAGATGAAGAGGTTGCTCGCTTACACTTAGACCACTTAGATGTCAAGCTCACAGAAATGACCGAAAAACAATCTGATTATATTGGCATTCCCAAAAAAGGTCCATTTAAACCGGATGGATATCGGTATTAATAATCAATATTTTGAATTCAATATTCAACGATTTAACTAAAAAAAGAGTAGTTTCTACTCTTTTTTTATACCTGTTAATTTTCTCATTAGGTTGTGATTTTAAATCACCTCAAAAATGGGAAACTCCCTCTTGGTACTTACCCCTAACCCTTCCCCTCGTCAATAAGGTATATAGCTTTGAGGGAATAGTTGACAGTTCCATTATTTTTGCTGATTCACTAACCAACGTTACTCAAATAGTATTTGGAGATTCCATACCTGAAAGTGGCATCCCGGATTCAATTTTTAATATCGATATGTCAACGGCGGGTTTAGATGCACCAGATATTGGAATGGCAGATATTGCTATTGAGGTAGCTGGAGGAACTTCTATACCTATAGCTATTCCCATACCTGCTGAAGATTTATTTAATCTCTTTTCTCCTTGTTTTCCTGAGTCACAACTTGGAATGGTGCAGGATTTATTAACTAGTTCCGAATCATTGATGAATGGAACAATAGAAATGCCATTTTCTTTTGAAAGCGATGACTCTTTTACTATCAAAAGATTGATTGTTACAGAGGGTTCGTGGGAAATGTTTGTTACCAACAATTATCCTTTACCTATTAATGTAACTTTTGATTTGACAAATGCGCAGTCAACACTCTATTCGGTTGATTTCGGAAAGATTGATCCTTATACAACAACAGAACCTGATATTGTTGAAATTACTGCTGCTAATTCAGCTGATCTCAATATTTTAGAACCTATTGAGTACATTGCTAATATTACATTGTTGAACGAGGACAAATTATGTCAAACTACAACTTTAGAAGATGGTTGGTCGGTTCAAGCACAAGCAGAAAGTCTAATTATTGATTTCGCGGCAATATTCGATAAAATTGGGTCTGTAGTGGCAGATGTGAATATTGAGGCACCATCAACAGATCCTATTACAATTGGTATTCCATCAATGCAGGGTATATCTATAACTCGGGCTAAACTTGCAGAATTTACATCAGAATACCCCAATCAATTTCAATTAGAAATAAGCAATGGTTTTATTGCAGACCTCAATATGACTATGTATTTTAATAATATATTTAATCATGCTATTTACGAAGGAGTAGATTATTTAACGGATCCCCTTATTGTACCTATGATCATAGAACCGGGTAATACATTAAATGAAATCATTGATATCAGCGATAAATTTTTAGCTTATGGTGTTGACTCTGAGCAACCGGTGGATTCAATTGAGATAGCCTATGAAGTGGATATTGCTTCAGGTGAATATACCATTGATGTAGTGAATGACTCCATAAAAATTGGGATGCCATCTATAAATTCAATCGAAGTGACTGATCTACGTCTGGAGTATATTGCAGCTGTTACGGAAGAACTAGGTTTTCCTGACATGCCTAGTCCGCCCATTGAAGGAATTCCTGACGGATTTTCAGGCTTTGAATTTTATGACACCTTTATGAACTTTGAATTTTTTAATGAAATAGGAGTGCCGGTAGGTCTCAATATGGAATTTTTAGGTAGCAACGCAGATGGTACTGAAACTATAGCTGTAGATCTAAATATAGAAGTTGGAGCCCCCTACAAGGATAATTATGGCTGTACTTTTAATAGTACAGGTGATACAGCTCGAACTGTTATAAAAATTAACAAGGATTTCCAAACTACGGAGTATTATTGTAGTCCTGATGCTCCTGAACCGTCGCATACTATTAGGGAAACTTTTAGCTCTGATGGGAGTGATAATACAGGAATGGTTGATTTGATGAACTTTGCACCTGAAAACATTAATGTAGGTGGGGATGTTATTATTAATGGTAAGGGAATATTAGCACCGAACTCACAAATATGGGGTACTTTCACTTTGATTGCACCATTGGCATTCATTTTTGAACAACCCATTAATATTATCCCTGCAGAACCAACTGCAATGGAACCCATGGAGCCCTCTACTGCTCAGCAAATTGATTCAGCGTTAGTAGAGGTTGCCTTGAATGTAACTGTCGGTAACAATTCACCACTCGGAGGTAGTCTATCTCTTCTTATATCAGACAGTACCATTTTCCCTCTTTTTCTGGATTCCTTGACCACCGGTTCCTGGGAAAATCAGATATATAATTTTAATACTGCGATTTGGGATACCTTAGAACCTCCCATGGTAATAGACTCCATTTCATTTACAGCAATAGATCCTTCGAGTGATACATTAAAAGCATTAGAGGTAAAATTTTTCAATGATGACAACCTACAGTTTTTCATTGGTAGAATGTTTGAATTGGAATTTCCAAGGGCTGATTCCATTGAATAT
>CAJWYZ010000047.1 GCA_913049525.1 uncultured Fidelibacterota bacterium
TTCCTTGCTGTACTTTTTTCTGCCCATTCTGTATCTCCATTTTTAATTGAAAATACACCTTAGCACATTGTCTCATTTATGGGGTCCACTATAGTTTTATTACTGTTTTATTTAATATGACGAAATATTACTTTGAGAAAACTTCAAAAATTACAGTTGAATTCATTTCACATAAGAAAAAAACTCGAGTTCCAGCAGGAATGTCTATCTTTGATTCTGCTAATTGGATTGGACTTCCAATCGAAAGCACCTGTGGAGCATTAGGAACTTGCGGCAAATGTAAGATCCGTGTACTTGAAGGTCAAAGTGGTATTAACGAATTTGATGTAAAATTCTTTACGGAAAAAGAATTAAAAGAAGGATGGAGGTTGTCCTGTAAAGCGATTATTTCACAGGACATGGTTTGTGAAATTCCGCAATTATTAGGAATACCCAAAGCTTCTATCATGGGTTTTGGCAGGCATGTAATTTTAAATCCTAATGTTCATAAAGTTTATTTGGATTTAAAACCACCCACGATGGAAGATCAATGCAGTGATCACAACAGAATTCATGATGCCCTTATTGAAAATGGATTTGATGTGCAATTACCACTGGATGTTCTAAAACTGCTACCAAGTATTCTGAGACAATCTAAATGGAAAATAACTGCTGTAGTAGTGGGTCAAGAATTAGTTAAAATAGAAACAGGGGATACTTCAAACCGGTGTTATGGGATTGCATTCGATATTGGAACTACAAGTGTTGTTGGAACTTTAATGGATCTTAATACTGGTTCATCAGTTGCAATAAGTTCAACCTTAAATGACCAGGCGGTTTTTGGTGCGGACGTTATCACTAGAATCAGTTACACGATGACCCATAAAAATGGGATAGGAGAATTACAAAAGAAAATCATAAAAACACTGAATACACTGATTAAAGAATTATTAAATAAGTCAAATATATCAAATCATGAAATCTACGAAATTGTAATTACAGCAAATGCCACAATGGTTCACCTTCTACTTGGACTAGACCCTGAAGCCATTGGTGTAACGCCTTTCATTCCTGTATTAACAGATTCATACAAATTACATGCAGATGAATTAAATTTAAAAGTTCTTCCACACGCTCATATATATTTTTTGCCACACCTCGGAGCATATGTTGGTGCTGATATTGTCGGAGGATTACTTGCTTCAGGTATAGTACAAGAAGATGCTTTACGCTTGTTGGTTGATGTAGGGACAAACGGTGAAATCATACTGGGCTCGAAAAATGGTGCAGTTGCAACGGCAGCACCTGCTGGTCCTGCATTTGAAGGTGCACAAATTAAAGATGGTATGCGTGCCAGCGAAGGCGCCATTGAATCTGTACGAATATTTGAAGATAAAATTGAACTACAAGTTATTGGGGATGTACCTCCTGTTGGTTTATGTGGGTCAGGGTTATTAGACGTTGTAGCACAACTAAGGATGATTGGCTTTTTAGAAACTTCTGGAAAATTCGTTAAATCCAATAATATCAACACTAAATCCAGTACACTTTTCCAACAAAGAATGTGCACTGATAATGATGGTGTACAATCATTTGTATTAGCATGGCCAAATGAAACTGGAAATAATAAACAAATTGTGCTGACACAACGTGATATACGAGAATTACAATTCGCAAAAAGTGCTATTGCTGGTGGAATTGAAATTTTGATGAAGAAACTTAACGTTAATACGAATGAATTAAAGAATATATATTTAGCTGGGTCGTTTGGGAATTATATAAATCCTGTAAGCGCTATTGTTGTTGGATTAGTTCCTCCCATCCCAATTGATTGTATTAAATCCATAGGAAATTCATCGGGGGAGGGAGC
Organism: uncultured Fidelibacterota bacterium; assembly: GCA_913049525.1. Lineage (GTDB taxonomy): Bacteria > Fidelibacterota > Marinisomatia > SCGC-AAA003-L08 > D37C17 > D37C17. The sequence goes on from CAJWYZ010000047.1 coordinate 1,850, forward strand.
AAAAATAGCTTTGACTTCATTTAGGGAACGGCAAAAAGTAAATAAGTATGAAAATATCGTTGATTACCTTGAATTGTCTGGAAGTACTGAATTTTCAGATACATTTATGAAATTATTAGATTTTCCTGAGTTAAACAAACTGAATTTGGATATGAACTGATTCAAAAAAATATTTTCAAAAAAACTGTATATTTTATCCATCATAACAAATTTAATCCTGGTATGATTAACCAATATTCAATAAATGCAATAAATAAAATAAAACAAGATGCTACATTAATAAAGCCATTATATGGAAGTTATTGCTTTTCAAATATCACCACTTTCTTCCATAATTTATTTAATAATAATGTTTTAACTAAGATGCCCCACGATGTTTTAGGGGATTTGCATAATAAATATGATAATATTATATTTTTTTATATTGACGGATTAGGCTGGAATATTTTTGAAAAATATATTCATCACTTTGATTTTTTTAAAAAATTCCATCAAAAGGGTGTGATTTCTAAAATTACAAGTATGTTCCCATCCAATACAGCTCCTCATATTATTTCGTGCCACACTGGACTTACCTCAAGTGAAAGCGGAATTTATGAATACATTCAATATGAACCAAGCGTAGATAAATTGATTTCTCCATTATTTTTTTCAACGGTTGACGATACTTCTCGTGATGGACTTTTAAAATATGGCATTAAACCAGAAGATATTATACCAAACAATTCATTTTATAATAAACTTAGAGGAGATGGAATTAATAGTTATATTTTTATAAATTATGAATTAAACAAATCGATAATAAATAATACGCTGTATAGTGGTACATCAAAAATAATACCCTATGGCACATTTGCTGAGGGTTGCACTTTATTGTTGGAAGAATTTAAAAGTAACAAAAAAACTTCATACTATTATTTTTATGTTGGGACATTGGATGAAGTTGGCCATAGGAATGGCCCTGAATCTAATGCGTATTTATCAGAATTAAATAGCTTGCAATATATTTTAAATGACTTATTAGATAATCTAATCCGTTTTAACCAATATAACTCACTTTTAGCTGTAAGTACTGATCATGGTATGTGTCATATCAATCCTAATGAGGTCTATTATATTAATGAAATTATACCTGAAATACATAATTATTTACTGAATAGTGTCAATGGTATGCCGATATTACCAGCTGGCAGTACTAGAGATGTATTTTTATACATCAAAAAAGAATATTTACATGAAGCAAAATCTATTTTGGAAGCCAAATTCCTTGGAATTGCAAATATTGTACTTGTAAAGGATTTGATCGATGATGGGTGGTTTGGGGAAAAAGTAACTTCTGAATTTAATTCTAGAATTGCCGACATTGCTATCATTCCAAATCCCGGTAATATTGTTTGGTGGAATAATCCCGATCATATGATAGTAAATGAATATGGCCATCATGGAGGTAATTCTGATATAGAAATGGAGATTCCATTTTTGTTAATGAACATATGATATAAATAAATATTTTATAATTATCACGTTACAGATTGACTGGAGCTAATTAGATATTGAAAACAAAAAAATCTATTGTTGCAAATTGATATATATCAAAATAAGCAAATTAATATTGTCCATTATATTTGCAAATTCAGTCCAAGTAGAATTACTAAAATACCAGTAATAGTAATTTAAATAAGTTGAGAACAAATCATAAAGGATTTTATGACACAAAAAATAATGAAAAACATTTCTAATTATGAAGATTCAAATGATCTTATATCAGATCCCATAAAATTACGAAATAAAGCAAATAAAGATGGCTATTAATTTTTTAAAAATCTTTTGGATAGAAAGAATAATTTGCTCAATTTAAAAGAGTAATTAATCCGTACTTATTTTATTTAAATACTCTAATGGGTGTTTCCAATAATCACTTTCATTTAACAATTTAATCATTTGACTTGAATTTGAATTTAATAAATCTTTGTTGTTCCCAAGTTCGAAAGCTGCTGAAAAAGCAGCAACAATATTTCCTGGGGGAACATCTCCAAGTATATTATGTATAGATGAAAAAATATATCCACTGTCTTTAGAGAGTATTTGCAGTCTGTATTTTACATCTTCATAAATTTGTTTTGATGTACCAAATGGTAAAACGCGATGACTGTCAACACCCCCTCCCCAAAAAGTAATATCCTTTCCGAATTCTGATTTAAGCTCATTTGGATTCATATTCTCTGCATCAGTTTGAATGGTATTCAAGCAGTCAACTCCCATATCTATTAAGGTAGGTATGTATTCTTTAATTGAACCACAAGTATGAAAGAGGATGGATGCCTCTGAATAATCATGAATAGTTTGAAATATTTGTTTATGACAGGGATATATAAATTTTTTATAATCTTCCATTTTCATCATTGGCCCCCTTTGATGGCCAAGGTCATCTGCAACTAAAAACACATCTATATATTTTCCAATATTTTTCAAATACTTTTTTAAGCCGACAATTATTTCATTCGTCAATCTATCAAAGAAATATGATGCTATTTTAGGCTCAGCAATCATGTGCATATATGTAGTATCCCAGCCCAATATTCCTTGAGCATTTTCTAGTACTGTAGCAAAATAATCTGACACTACAGCTCTATTTGTTTTTCCAATCAGTTTTTTTGCATAACCATCAGCCCATTTAATTTCTTCATCACTTACATGTATTCGAGCAAGAAAATTTCCTTCATAATGATCAAACCACTCATCAATTTCTTTCGTTGTTGATGCATTTTTTAATGGATGATGAAACAATGTGAATCCATGTGTTCCCTCTGCTGGTGCTTCTGCAATCCTGATCCCATTTTCAAACCATTCAAAATCTCCAGAATCATTTACATTTGGATTATAATCCTCTGGCACTAGGCATAAGGTGCCATCAGGGTATTTCCACTCTTTAAATCTCTCATTGGCAATTCCCAAAGACATTTTATGCCTTGGCAAGGTAACTGTATCTGAATGAAATAAATCCAAAATAGTATCTGATATTTCGGGTATTTGTGACCACGTATGAAATATTTTAGGTTTAATATCTGTAAGATTTAAATATTTCAACAAATTTGAATATGCAATAAGATTTATGCCAGTAACACCCGTACTACCAACATCAATTGGAACTCGATCTGTTTCCTCATGACGAATAGCAGCCTTTATTCTTTCTTTTGAATTCATTTTGATTTATGAGACGGTTTTACGATATTTTCAAATTTATCTACAACAATATTAACATCTGTATTACGTTCAAAATTTTTTTGTTCAATATTTAATAAATTTTTAACTACACGAACACATTCAGTTGCATTTTTTGCATAGCCATCTGCAGTACACATATCTGCATATTCCTTAGTTACAGGTGCTCCTCCTACAATAATCTTTACATCCTTTCTTAAATTAGCATTATCAAGAATTTCTATATTCTTTTTAAACATTGGCATAGTTGTTGTTAAAAAAGCAGAAAATCCAATACAATCTGGTTTTTTGTCTTTAACTGAATCTGCAATTACTTCAGGAGAAACATTTATTCCTAAATCGATTATTTCAAAGCCGGCACCACTTAGCATAGTATTACATAAATTCTTGCCAATATCATGCATATCACCTTTAACAGTTGCCATTAGGAATTTTCCTAGTTTCTTTGTGCCTTCTTTTTCCATTAATGGTGTCAATATATCCATAGCACTCTGCATAGCCCTTGCTGAAACAAGCATTTCCGGAACAAAATATTCACCAGTCTCAAATAGTCTTCCAACTTCTTCTAGACCTGGTATCATTGAATCCCACAATAATTCAGATGGGGTCAAACCCAAATCTAATCCTTTATTCGTTAAATCAATCACAGGCAATTTGTTTCCTTCTAGTATATGATTATAAAGTTCGTCAAGTAATTCATCCTTATTCATATCATACTATTATTAAAAGGTTATAAGACTGTATAAGTTCCAATTATACAATTTCTAACTTATCTGAATAATTCAATTTTTATAAATATATTAGGTTTAATTATTAATTAATAGCAAAAATTTTATGTTTATATATAATAATCCTAATTACCACACTATTCCCTTTATAAATTTTAAAATTTATTATTTGTGTATAATTTTGAATATTGATTAGCTATATCATATGCATAAATTAATCGTTCTATAGGGATTTCAGGTTGAACAAAATGACCAGTATTAAATATAAAACCTCCACCTGGAGCATATATTTCAAATCTTTTTTTAATGTAATTCTTTAATTCTTCACCATCATATAGATTTAATCCTTCTACTGTATCTAAAGAACCATAAAATGTAATTTTATCCCCAAAGTTATTTTTCAACAGTTCGGGTACCATTCCTGCACTTTCTTGTATTGGGTGAAGCATATTAAAACCCATATCTATAATATCTGGTACAATATCGAAAATATATCCATCACTATGTAAATTTACGGGAACACCTCGATTCTTTGCAGTTTTGACTAATTTTTCAGTATAGGGGGCTATAAGTTCTCTCCATAAATCTGGCGAAAACAACATGTTATTGTTTCCACCCCAATCATCTGAAATTGTAATAATATCCACTCCTTCATCTATGCAATCTTCAATTATATAACATAACCAGTCAGACAACTTATCAAACCAAGTACGCATTAAATCTTGTTCAAGTGCTAAATTGGCCCAACAATTCTCTATACCTAAGAAAGTACTTGTACTTTCTATGATACCCCATATATGACCAATTACCGCCTTATTATCTCCATATTTTTCAACACCTTTCTTTATATTTATTCCACTAAAATCTTCATTCCAATCATTATATTCCAACCAAAACTCTTTTTTTGGTTTACCTAATTTAACATTTGTTAAATCCTCTACTTCTACTTGTTTACCTAATTGATTCGGCCAAGGTACGTAACACGTAAATATATCTATATTGAATTCTTCCATGAATTTATCGTGGGTTCCATAAACCTCTTCCATTTTCTGGACCAGCTTTTTTTGATAAACCCAACAATCTAAAGGCACTCGATCTACTGCTTCTTTATTGAGTGTAGATATAACTCTTTCTTTTGAATTCATATTTTCTCTAATTCTATTAAAACTGGGTTGAAATTGATGTTATGGCTATCCATTTTCCAAAGTTGATTTGAACCTCGACAGCTCGAAACGTACTTTCTAACACTTTATAGAACATTCACAAAAATAAGTTCTTAATCTAGAGAATTCCAGATTATAGAAGTTCTGATTTATCCAGAACGTTCATTAATCTTTCGCATCGCTCATCATCACCATAATCGTAGATTGATACTCCTCCATTTTTCATGAGTTTCTTCACAAACTCAGGAGTAAACGAATCCAAATCATTTGGCGGAGGACAATTAATCATAGCAGCACCGTGGAGTAGTTCTTTCATTTCTAGAATATCATCTGCAGAAAGAGTCATATCTGAATTTACAAAAGCAAAGTTGATGCAATGCATAGACGGCATAGCATAGAGAGATTTATAAATTTTTGGTTTCAAAGGGCCACATGTATGAAATCCGCCACCCCCAAATACTTTGAATATTCTTTCGTTATAATGACTTATATGTTTTACATACCACTTATCACTACACATTGAAATATTATCATCCCAAAGCATTGCCGTTCCACGATCATATTGGAAATGCCCGTGTACCTTTTTTTCTCCCATAAGTTTTTGTAAAGTTATCTTCATTTTAATGCACTCATCAGTCAACCAATTCATAAATATTTTCATTTTTTCGGGTTCCTCTTCAAACCCCATAAAAGAAGCCTCTGTGCCAAGTAAATGGCCAGCAATTAGAAAAGGACCTAAATAGATAGGAAATCTGTAATGTATCCTAGGGTCTCCATAATCATTAAGAAAATTATAATAACTCCACATGTGACCAAACATTCCATCCTTAGTGTAGTCTGGATGTTTGTTTAACTTGGGATTTTCCCAATCATCTAGGGTGTTCATCACCCGGCTATCGATATAGTCCACTGTAAGATTTCCCTCATCATCGATTTCAAAAGGCACTCCGAATGCCGTAGCCATGCATTCTTGAAAAGATTTCATTAAATAGAATGCATTGATGTCCAGTGTTGGGAATTTTTCAGCTAGATTATTCCATTCATCTATGACTTTGTTATAGTGTCCTCTATGATACATGAAATCAGGATTGTTGCTGTACTCAATGTAATCACGATTGATTACTTCTTGGGGAGTAAGATGATCTAAATTCCCCTCATTTCTTTCACAATAAAAAAATGTAAGTGGCAAACGTTTTGGTGTTCTAAAATTTATAGCATTGTTTAGATGATTCCGATGAGCTTGAATTCTTTCATCAGATACTTTCAAAACAGACAGTGACAACTTATTATTTCCCATGATTAATTTAATTAATTATCTAGATTTAGAATATATTTTCCCAAATAATATTTGTTTGATCTGTTAATCCAATCCGTAAATTTGCGTATATACTGCTTAAAGACAAAAAGGGGATGTAAATATATCGTGTCAGCCATGAATACACCATTATCAATAAGGAAGGTGCGACGCCGAATAGGCTGACAGCATTACATTTTCCATTCATTTCGATTTTTAACATCTCATGCTGATTCATTCAGCTCCCTGAAGCATCCTTAATCATGATTCTTTTTCTAAATATATAGGAAAATCAAACCGAGTCAAGGGAATATTTTCTCCAACTGGAGTGTCAATTGGTGAGTTAGGAAAAATTCATAAATAATATCACTAGTGTCCCAAGAAGCTATCGAATATATTCCATTGGAGGGCATCTTCAATGATGACCGGATAATTATCTGATTTAACAAGTAACTGAATTAATGATATTTTTTCAAATAAGGTCAGACTCAATACCTGTAGAATATTGTAGAGTGATGTCTCTATTTTTAGCCGTTATATAATTTTCAAGGTTGATTTGTAAGAGTGTCTGACTGTGAAGAATTAGTGGGGGGGTTACTCACAGGAGATGATGAGGTTGGTTTAGTCCAAAAAAAACAATCTAAGCGTGTACAAATTGTGTGTTCGCGCACTACTCGCGCGCGGCGAAAAATATGTCAATTTTATGCCATTAGCTTACAAAAACAGGCCATATTTGGGGATATGCGACAATAGTGAAGATCATTCAACTTCCTGATATTATTATCCTTGTTTGTTCCAGTTTCAACCTGTTTACCAATGACGTACGACTTCTAATCAGTAGGTTATAGGTTCAAGTCCTATCTGGTGCGCCATAATATCAGTCACAGGCACTCTCCGGGTAAAATCCCACATTCTTGTAAAACAAACCGATCGGTGTTATATTTGGTTTCTTCTAAAACAACTTTGGTAAACAATTAAAGAAACAAACATGAACTATCAAAT
>CAJWYZ010000048.1 GCA_913049525.1 uncultured Fidelibacterota bacterium
AGTTTGCATGGGCCTTTAAACCTAACTGCAGAAGCAGGCGCAAACTCAATCAACCTCAACTGGGATGAACCATTTACCTGTCCCGATGGCCAGTTTTCCGACTGTATTGGCCAGTGCATTGAAGACTGGTATGAAGCCTGGCTTGGTGATGGGCTCTGCGATGATGGAACCTGGGGGGTATACTTCAATTGCGATGAATTTAATAATGACGGAGGTGACTGCGGTGATATGCAAACCTGTGAAGATCAAGGGATGGTAACTTGCCCTAATGGCATTTGTGAAGAGTCTGTAGAAGACTGCCCTGATACCTCATGCGAACCTGGTTATATCGATGACTGCTCTGGTGATGGCGACTGCTGCCCAGAGAGCTGGATTGGTGACGGCTTTGCAGACTGTGAAGATCAGGCCTATGGCTGTGACCTAACCTGTTATGATAATGACGGCGGTGACTGCGGTGGAAGAAATGATTCTGGCAATGAAAAAATTGGGCAAATGTACCCTAGCCGGTTAAACGCTGATTTTTCCGATGCCGTTATCATTCCGCTTGAAGCAAGAGATGTGGATGGATATTTTGTATATCGTGATGATTCGTACATTGCATTTACCGATGAACTGGACTATAATGACAGTGATATCAGTGCCGGAAGTGAATACTGTTACCACATAACGGCTGTATATGAAGAAGGACAGTCTGGGCCATCCAATACAGCCTGTGCAACAGCAGAAGGTGATCCGGGAATGGATGGAGACCTAAATGGTGATGGGATGCTCAATATTTTAGATATTGTTACTATGGTAAATATAGTTCTTGCTCAAGAATACCTGTTATCAGCTGATTTAAATGGAGATGGTTCTATCAATATTCAGGATATAATTCTCCTAGTAAATATGGTTGTAGGTGGCAGAACTATTCATTCAGATGAAAATATTGGCACAAAGGCACAAATTTATCAAGAAGGTTCCTCTGTTTCTATTTCCTCAGATGGTAAAATCGGCGGTGTTCAAATGACGCTGCAGCATGATGGATATTTTAATATTGAACTTACTGACAAGGCAATGTTTGCTGAATACAGAACCATTGGCAATGAAACTATTCTTGTAATCGTTGAACCGGAGAGTGATAAGCTCTTCTCTTACACTGGTGATTACAAAATTACTTCTGTAATTGCAGCTAATATTCTCAGCGAGGCAATGGAAATAGAGTTGACTGACAGAATATTACCTGATGTATTTGAGCTGAGCCAGAACTTTCCTAATCCATTCAATCCAAATACACAGATTCAATTTGCACTGGGCAAGGATGAACTGGTGAACCTGAATATTTTTGACATCCAGGGCCGGTTAGTGAGCTCCTTAATCAATAATTCTAATTATCCCGCTGGATACCATAACATAACTTGGGATGGAACAAATACCATGGGTACACAAGTTCCATCTGGAATGTATCTATACAAATTAGTAAGTGAAAATCAAACTATTACGAGAAAAATGGTCTTGATGAAATAGAATACCTTTGTTGGCTTTCTTAGTAAAAAACGAGGCATAAATGCCTCGTTTTTTTTATGCTATTTATTTTAATAATTTTTGTCCCGTATTTCAACAATAGGGTAAATTTGTCCAAAGTTTATCAACGTTAATCTTCAATTTAGCAATTAATTAGGAATTATGAGTACGGTAAAGAAAAATATATCCGAAGTGGATGGTGCAACCATCCGTTTTGCAGGCGATTCAGGTGATGGTATGCAGCTTACAGGAAGTCAATTTTCAGATAACACAGCTATTTTTGGAAATGATCTAGCAACTCTCCCCGATTTTCCTGCAGAAATACGTGCCCCAAAAGGCAGCTTGGCAGGGGTTAGCTCCTTTCAACTACAATTCAGTAATAAAGATATACATACTCCTGGAGATGATTTAGATGTATTAGTAGCAATGAACCCTGCTGGATTAAAGGTGCATTTAGGCGAACTTAAAGATAACGGAATGCTCATTATCAATACTGCCAACTTTACCTCTAAAAATATAAAATTGGCTGGCTATGATGATAACCCTCTGGATGGCAATTCATTGGATGGATATCAAGTTATAAAAGTTGATATGACTAAATTAGTAGCAACCGCTCTGGAAGATTTAGGTCTATCATCAAAACTAAAAGCAAGATCTACCAACATGTTTGCATTAGGATTATTGTATTGGCTTTACGGTAGAAGTTTGGATTCATCAATCAATTTCATTCAAAAGAAATTTGCCAAGGCTCCAGATATTGTTGAAGCCAACTTGAAGGCATTAAATTCTGGCTATTATTATGGTGAAACTTTAGAAGTTATTAAAACTACTTATCGAGTTAATAAAGCTAAATTTGAAAAAGGTAAGTACCGCAACATTATGGGTAATAATGCATTGGCATTAGGATTATTGACAGCTGCACAGCGGTCAGGATTGGATCTCTATTATGGTGGTTATCCAATAACTCCTGCCAGTGATATTCTTCATTATTTGGCTCAATATAAAAGTTTTGGAGTAAAAACCTTTCAGGCAGAGGATGAAATAGCTGGTGTGGTAAGTGCAATTGGTGCTGCATTTGCTGGTAATTTAGCCATTACTGCTACCAGCGGACCTGGAGTTGCTCTAAAATCTGAAGCTTTAGGATTAGCAGTTATCACAGAACTTCCCCTTGTTTTAGTGAACGTACAACGTGGTGGACCATCTACGGGATTACCAACTAAAACAGAGCAGTCAGATTTAAATCAGGCTATTTATGGTAGAAATGGAGAAGCACCCATGGTTGTTTTGGCTGCTGCTACTCCTTCAGATTGTTTTATGATGGCCTACGAATCTTGCCGGATTGCTTTAAAATATATGATTCCGGTGATTTTGTTATCAGATGGCTATATTGGTAATGGCTCAGAACCATGGAAAATACCTGATGTAAATACATTGCCGGAAATGGAAACTCGTATCTACAAAAAGAAAGAGGGATATGCACCTTATAATCATGGCAATCCTGATTTAGCACGACCCTGGGCTTTGCCTGGAACCCCTGGCATGGAACATCGCATAGGTGGTCTTGAAAAATGGGAAGAAACTGGTCATGTAAGTTATGATCCGGAAAACCACCAGAGAATGGTAGAATTAAGACAGAATAAGATAGATATCATCGCAAGAGATATCGCTCCAGCAAAACCATTTGGAAAAGAAAGCGGTGACCTTTTAGTTATAGGTTGGGGGGGCACACATGGAGCCATACGCTCAGCAGTTGAAACTGCCCAAGATGAAGGTATGTCAGTTTCTCATTTACATTTGCGGCACTTAAATCCATTTCCAAAAAATTTGGGAGAAATATTAGTTAAATTCCAAAAAGTGATGATCGCAGAATTAAATCTGGGGCAGCTGTCAACCATAATCCGATCAAAATTTTTGGTTGATGCCGTTGGTTTGAATAAAATACAGGGCAAGCCATTCACTCAAACTGAAGTTTACAATGAAATTACTAAGCTAGTAAAGGGAGCATAACCATGGCTACAGAAAATACTCAAACTCTGACCCGTCAAGATTTTGTCTCCGACCAAGATGTCCGATGGTGCCCTGGGTGTGGTGACTACGCAATTCTTTCACAAGTGCAGAAATTATTCCCCACCTTGGGTATACCAAAGGAGAATTTTTTAATAATTTCAGGAATTGGATGCTCCAGCCGTTTTCCATATTATATGGATACGTATGGATTTCACTCTATTCATGGTCGAGCTCCTGCATTAGCATCCGGTGCAAAAATAGCAAATCCAGACCTCTCTGTTTGGGTGGCCACCGGTGATGGTGATGCAATGAGTATTGGTGGAAACCATTTCATTCATGTTTTACGAAGAAATATTGATATGAATATTCTCATGTTTAATAATCGTATATATGGTCTCACTAAAGGGCAGTATTCCCCCACTTCTGAAGTGGGTAAAATAACCAAATCTACACCAATGGGGTCACTGGACTATCCCTTTAATCCACCTCAGTTGGCATTAGGTGCCAGCGGTACATTTATTGCCCGCACCATTGATAGAGAACAAAAACATATGGGACCAATTTTGGAGGAAGCTCATAAACATAAAGGAACTTCATTTGTTGAAATATATCAAAATTGCAATATTTTCAATGATGGAGCCTTTTCTGATTTGACAGAGAAAGAGACCAAAGCGGAAACACAGTTGGTGCTTGAACAGGGGGAACCAATGATTTTTGGTGCGGAAAAAAATAAAGGATTAATTCTTGACGGATCTAATTTTAAAGTAGTGAAACTTGGTAGTCATTATAATGCTGACGATATATTAAAACATGATAAGGAAGACAAAAACTTAGCAATGCTACTTAGTGAGATCACTTATAATCCTGAATTACCGGTACCAATTGGTATTCTTTACCAAGAAACCAAATCAACCTATGATGATATGATGACAAACCAAATTGAGGAAGCTAAGCAGAAAAATGAAGCAGATCTGGAGAAATTATTTTCCGGAACTAATTCATGGGTTGTGGACTAAAAGGAGAAATAATATGTATGATATTAATGATGACGAATTAAAGGAAATGTATGAAAGTCCAGGAAAATCTGAGATTAAATTAGGTAAGGGTATTTCACCCACCGACCCTCTATCTTCGCTCACACAAGAAAAATTTATTATTCTCAATGAACAGGCATCATTAAGAGAAGTTATTGATAACCTGCAAAAATATCATATCGGTTGCGTTCTTTTAGAAAATAATACTAAAATTTCCGGAATATTTACAGAACGGGATATTGTACAAAATATTGTTGGTAATCGGCACAATCTAGAAGAAGAATCTGTTGTTGATTTTATGACAAAGTCCCCTGACACGCTTCATAGGGATGACCCAATTGCCTATGCTCTAAATAAAATGATTTCTGGTGGTTATAGGCATATCCCTATTGTAGATGCGAATGATAAACCGACAGGGGTTATTGCTTTGCAGGATATTATTAATCATTTAGGAGATTACTTTTTTGATGATATTGTTAATCTCCCCCCTACTCCATTAAGAGATCAAACGCAAAGAGAAGGTGGATAACTGTTAATATTTTAACAATCATAATTCAATGAGAAAAGAACAGGATTCAATGGGTGACATGCTTGTACCAGATGATGCCTATTATGGTGCCCAAACACAGCGGGCAGTAGAAAATTTCCCCATAAGCGGAATACCTATTTCAAAATCAATGATTCAGGCATTAGGCAAAATTAAACGTTCAGCTGCAATTGTAAATAATGAACTTGGACTTTTAGATGGTGAACGAAAAAATGCCATCGTACAGGCAGCTGATGAAATTATTGAGGGGAAATTTTACAGCCAATTCCCAATTGATATTTATCAGACTGGATCTGGAACGTCCAGCAATATGAACTGCAATGAAATTTTATCTAATCGGGCCAGCGAAATTATGGGGGGTGTAATCGGTGCAAAAGATCCTGTCCATCCTAATGATCATGTAAACTTGGGGCAATCCAGCAATGATGTGATACCCACTGCCATTCATATAGCTGCCAACACCATGTTGGAAGAAGAATTACTTCCAGCACTTCAGAAATTAGCAGATGAATTGGATAAAAAAGCTATAGAATTTTCAGATATTGTAAAAATTGGACGTACCCACCTCCAAGATGCCACTCCTATTACACTGGGGCAAGAATTTTCCGGCTATACTCAGATGGTGAAGAATGGTATTAAACGTATTCAAAATGCCCAAGGATTTCTTTCAGAGCTTGCAATAGGAGGTACAGCTGTTGGAACCGGTATAAACACAAAAGCGCAGTTTGGGTCTCTTGTAGCCAAGGAAATTAGTAGATTTACTGGAATTTCATTTATAGAAGCAAGTAATCACTTCGAAGCTCAAGGCGCCCAAGATGCTGCAGTGGAAACTTCTGGTGCTTTAAAAACTATTGCTGTTTCTCTTTCAAAAGTAGCCAATGACATCCGCTGGCTGGGTTCGGGACCACGGGCAGGATTAGGCGAGCTTATTCTTCCAGCCGTACAGCCAGGATCTTCCATCATGCCGGGGAAAACAAATCCAGTTATTTGCGAAGCCATGATTCAGGGTTGTGCACAGGTCATTGGAAATGACATGACTATTACGATTGGGGGTCAAGGAGGAGTATTTGAACTAAACCTTATGCTTCCTCTCATTGCCCATAACCTAACAAATTCTATAACCATACTTTCCAACAGCACAAATATATTCACAGAAAAACTCATTACAGGTCTAAAAGCCAACAAGGAAAAATGTGCCGGTTATATAGAAGGAAGCCTGGCAATGTGTACGTCCCTTGCGCCGGTTATCGGATATGATAAAGCTGCTCAAATTGCCTACAAGGCTTTTAATAGTGGTAAAACCGTGAGAGAAATTGCAATGGAAGACAATGTACTGGATAAAGATAAATTAGATGAAATACTCGACCCGAAATCAATGACAATGCCCAGCAAATAATAAAAGATGCCCGAACAAAATTCCGGTAATCAGAAATTTCAAGCTGCGTCTTGGTGGAAGGTGTTATTAAACACCTTTCTTTTTTTACTAGCCTGTTTTATCGGGGGAATCATTTACCTCTTTATTTTATCTCGAGATCTCCCCTCTATAGCAGAACTTCAGCGTTTTAATCCCGAACAAGTATCTAAAATTTTATCTGCAGATGGTATTGTTATAAAAGAGTTATACATCCATAAACGGGATGTTGTCAATATCAGCCAAATTCCTAGAAGTTTACGGCATGGACTTCTCGCAATGGAAGACAGAAACTTCTTTGAGCATTCAGGTGTGAGTTTTCAGTCTCTCGCCCGGGCTGTTATTGTAAATATGATGACATTGAGCCGAAGACAGGGTGCTAGTACCATAACGCAACAGTTGGCTCGAAATATGTACAATACTATTGGCTTCGAAAAAACATATACACGGAAACTGAAAGAACTAATCACATCCATCAATATCGAACAAACCTATACCAAAACACAAATCATGGAACTCTATTTGAATTCCGTATATTTTGGCCACGGTACCTATGGTGTGCAAGCAGCATCTAATCAGTATTTTGGGAAAGATATAAGTGACCTCCAATTAGATGAATCTGCTATATTAATTGGGCTTTTGCCTGCTCCAGCTCGATATTCGCCAATCCGTCACCCTGACCGAGCTCTCATTCGAAGAAACCTTGTTCTGAGAGTTATGAAAGAACAGGGATATATTGAGGAAGATAAATATCAATTGGTCGTCAAGAAAGATTTACCGGTAAAGCAGTTTGAAAAAGATGATGGTATAGCGCCCTACTTTACAGAATTTATTCGACGACAACTTGAAAAAATAGACGAAGAATTAGATATAAATTTGTACAAAGATGGCCTCGTGGTTCATACTACTTTAGATAGCCGGATTCAACTAGCTTTGGAGGATGCTTTCAATGCAGGGATGAAGAAAAATCAAGCTGTCCTGAATAAAGAATTTCTTCAAGATCTATCAAAACTGGAAGATGCCATCGGATTTACCCGATTCGATCTGGATAGTGCGCGATTTATTTTAGAATCAAATGACACAATTCCCGCATTATTGAGAAACCAATTATTGGTGCAGGGTGCCGGCATTGTAATAGACCCAACTCAAGGGCATATTTTAGGCATGGTTGGTGGGCGACAGGAAGATATATATCGAGATCATTTTAATCGATCTACTCAAGCTAAAAGACAGCCCGGGTCCGTTTTTAAACCAATGATTTATCTCACAGCATTGGAACAGGGACACTCCACCACCACTGAATTATTAAACCAGCCCCTCATTGTTTTTATTGATGATACCACCCAGTGGAATCCTCAGAATCATGACGGATCAACGGGATTATTAACCACCCTTCGGGAAGGGTTACGCCGATCATTGAATCTAATTTCTGTTCGAGTGGTTCAAGAATTAATTGAACCAAAAGCAATTGTTCAAAATGCAAAAGATTTTGGAATGACAACCTACATCCGAGCGGTGGATGCTATAGCTTTGGGAGTGTCTGAAGTTTATCCCCTTGAAATTACTGCAGCCTATGGGGTTATTGCCAATAACGGAATATATGCTCAGCCTCTTGCAATAACTAGAATTGAAGACCGCCATGGCAGAATTATTAAGGAATTTTTACCCGAAAATAAAGAAGTACAGGATGAAGCCACTATTTATATTCTCCGGGATATGATGAAATCAGTAGTGGATGCTGGAACTGGTGGTGCCTTACGTTGGAAATATAAATTTCGTGCTCCTGCAGCAGGTAAAACCGGAACTACCAATAGTAAAGCTGATGCCTGGTTTGTTGGGTTTACTCCTCAATTAGCTATTGGTATCTGGGTGGGAATGGATGACCCGGCAGTATCCCTGGGTGAAAAACAGTTCGGCTCATCTGCCGCACTGCCTATTTTTGGAAATACAATTCGAAATATATATGATGGTGGAGAATTTCAATCCCGAGGAGAAACAGTTTTACTGAATGCTAAAGCAGATTGGCCAATGTCACAGGGAGTTGTTGAAGTTGAAATTTGTGAAGAAACCTATGAGAAAGCCACACGATTCTGCCCTACAATGAAAGAAATTTTTCTCAAGAATAACCGACCTAGACAGCAATGCCAAAAGCATTCCAGCCCCTTTTCACGCTTTAAGGATAAGTAAGAAAAATCCTGGATTAACAACAAGCTAGCAGCTAGTTGTACTTTAAATATTTAGATGTATTTCCACTCCAAGTTCTTGGGCAATTTGAGATAAATCAGATTGAATATCCCTCCCATCTATTTCTCCGGGAATTGAAACAGATGCATTCAAATTGAAGAGTGGAGAACCGCTAATGGGAGCCTGTGAAATGTGGGTATCCATTTCTATAATATTAATAGATTTCTCTTCCAGATATTTTGATAATACCTTTACAATTCCTTCATTGTCTGCACCACTGAGCGAAATCTGGCAGTTTTCACCTGTAGTATCCTTGCAGTTTTCAACTGCTATAACAGTATTAGGTTCGGTGCCTTTAGTGGTGATAGAGAGTTCTTTTATAGCCTGAAGAGCCACTACGAGAGATTCTTCCCATTTGGGATCTACCGTCACCAACATGATGATAGTAAAATCTGACCCCAATCTAGTCATCCG
>CAJWYZ010000049.1 GCA_913049525.1 uncultured Fidelibacterota bacterium
AGAAGAATTTAAGCAAGTTTTTAAAGATTTATGTGGCAATTCAAATACCTATGATACGGACTGTTCTAATGAGGTTGTGAGTTTATATGATAATAATAACGATACCATATTTGTAATAAAGGATCACCATTTTTATGAAGGTATTCAAAAATATGATATGTTTTTTGCTGGTTGGGATGATAATGATTCAGTTGTTGTTGTAACAAAAGAACATAACGATAAAAATGCAACTTCGCCCAACCAGACAACTTATAGAAGTTTATGGGGTGATTATAATAAAATAAAGACATTAGCGGGAAATGGAGGAAAATTTATGCTCATCAATCGGGTGGTCAGCATGGTGGATGCTTTACTGCTAGCCAAAAAATGGAATAATAGTCACGATATGAATTTATCGTTAAATGCATATCCCGATCTCAGAAATAAATCAGGATTAGGAGGAGTGAAATTATCACTGTATTGGAAATGATGAAAAAACTACTGATAATTATAGTTATAGGAATATTCGTCGCTGGATGCGGCAAAAAAAATGTGCAATTAGAAGATGATTTAACTCCCCGTTTTGATAAAGCTATGGATTTTTTTGAGAGAGATAAATTTCTCCGGGCCAAAGATGAATTTGATTATATAATTATAACTGACCCCGGCTCTAAAATTGCCAATGAATCACAATATTATAAAGCTGAGTCTATGTTTCAGATGGAAGAATATGATGAGGCATCCATTAGTTTCGATAGATATGTTAGATTTTCTCCAGATTATAATAAAATCGAAAAAGCCCGATATCGAATTTGTGAATGTGCTATTTATTCATCCAATTCGTATCAGCGTGAGCAGTCACAAACACAATATGCATTAGAGCAATTACAAATGTTTATTGAGGATTTTCCAAAATCAGAATTAGTGAGAGATGCCGAATCTGCCATCTTGGACTTACGCCTAAAACTTGCCCGGAAAGATTATGAGGTAGGGCGAATGTATCTGAAATTGGAAGAATACGAATCTGCACTTGTATATTTTAAATCGGTTTTGAATCATTATTATGATACAGCTATTTCTGATGATGCCCGTATTGGAATAGTTTTCACCCATATTTTGAATGACAACAGAAAGGGTGCTGAAAGCTATTATAAAACGCAGAAAGATAAATTTTTATCCGGCGAAAAATCGAATGAAGCTGAAATACTTTTACAGGACACAGAAACGGGCTTAAAATTGGCTCAGTATTATCAACTATATAAGTGAAATTAATTTTATTTGGTGGTAGTTTTGATCCTCCACATTGTGGACATTTAAAAATAATTGAAGATTGTATTGAAGAATGCGACAAACTAATCTTGATGCCTTCCGCTTATTCACCATTAAAAAAGAACCCTCCAATTGCAGAGTCAAAACACCGTATTATAATGTTGGAATTATTAACTCAAGAATTGAAGTATCCAATTCAAATAGATGATTGGGAAATTAACCAATCAAGTCCCAATTATACATATTTAACAGTCCAGCATCTGCAAAATGAATATCCAAATTTTTCTATTTCATTGGTCATTGGTGCAGATCAATTACAGCAATTTCAGAAGTGGAAGAACTATCAGGAGATATTAGATTCCGTCCAAATTATTGGTTTTAACAGAAAAAAATATAATGTGACCCCTCTAATTGATATGAATTTAACCTGGATAAAAGATTTTGAAATGGATATCTCATCAACAGAAATTAGAAGGGAAATTGCAAGTGGTGCCCAAAAAGGGTGTGAATTGCCTCATGCTGTATGGAATTATATTAATGAACACAATCTTTATGGAAATGAGTAATGGGAATTAATATCCTCCAATTTTCTTTAGGTACTATATTGCTTTACTTTGGTGCTGATTATCTAATTTTGGGGAGCAAATCTATTGCATCAAGATTCAAAATACCACCCATCGTAGTTGGAATTACATTAGTGGCATTTGGCACCAGTCTCCCGGAACTAATTGTGAGTATAATTGCTATTTTAAAAGGCGAATCAGGGATTGTCATTGGTAATGTTGTGGGTTCAAATATAGCAAATATAGGATTAGTTTTAGGAGTAACCGCTATATTGACCCCCATTGTTTTTTCATTTAAGAAAATTAGCTTTGATCTTTATTTTTTAATAGTTATCACCTTTCTCCCCCTCCTGTTCATCTATTTAGGCGAGCTTGTATTGTGGCAGGGTATATGTTTTCTATTGTTACTTGGGGGTTATTGTTGGCATCTTCTCAATGGAGACCATGAATTTGATGAAAATCTTTCAGATGAAAATCTATCTGATGGATTAACTATATCGCTAAAAATTATTTTTGGAATTATTGGACTTGGATTTGGCGCCCATATTTTTGTTTTGGGTGCGAAGGGAATCGCAATCGCATTGGGTGTCTCATCTTTGGTGATTGGTATGTCCATGGTTGCACTGGGAACATCACTACCAGAACTCGCTGCATCTCTAGCTGCTGCTAAACATAATGAGAAAGATTTTGTTATTGGGAATATCATTGGGTCTAATATTATGAATATCATTGCCGTGCTAGGTTTTACGTTGTTAATCCATCCCATTTCTGTAGAATTTACAGAGGTATTTATGCATGGGATATTTATGGTGACATTAACATTGGGATTATTTTTTATTTTAAAATTTAGAGGTGGTATTACAAAATCTTCTGCAGGAATATTATTATTAATTTATATTATTTTCCTTTACTTTAATTTTCAACAGGGAGTTGGAATTAAAATATGATTAAATTTGAAAATGTAACAGCTACCTATACTGAGAATGTGGGAATTTTCAATTTATCCTTTCATATCCCAAAGGGTGAATTGGTTTTTCTGATGGGACCTACCGGTGCGGGAAAATCTACGGTATTAAAAACTATTTATAGAGATATTTCTATATCAGATGGGAATCTATATATTAATGGAGAGGATGTAGGAAATATTCGTCGTCGCCATGTACCCCGGTTTCGCAGGAAAATTGGCATGGTATTTCAAGACTATCGCCTTGTTCCTGATAGGACTGTATTTGAAAATATTGCATTACCTCTTCAAATTGAAGGAGTTCCAAAAAAAGAAATTAAAGATAAAGTCAATGATATTGGTGAAAAGGTTGGATTGAAAAAAAGAATTAATAATTATCCTGGTCAACTAAGTGGTGGAGAGAAGCAGCGTGTGTCAATTGCCAGAGCCCTGGTAAAAAATCCACTTGTTATATTAGCGGACGAACCTACGGGAAACTTAGATCCTAACGTATCGGATGAAATTCTGGATTTATTAGAAATTGCCACAGACTCAGGAACAGCCGTGCTCATGTCCACACATAATTTCCCTCTTATTCAACCAAGAAAAAAGAGGTTTATTGAATTGAATGAAGGACGGTTAGTCACCCAATGATATCGAAACTATTGTTTCTTTTGTCCGAGAGTTTTCGTGCATTATTCAGGGCGAAATTACCGGCAGCCATATCATCTATTACCATTGCAATTGCATTGGTGATTTTCAGTTTGGCATATTTCTCTTATGTTAATTTATTAGGCTATTCATACAAATTTAAATCAAAATATAGAATAGAGGTATTTTTCCATAACGATTTGGCTACCGATGATGCTCGTGAATTATTTAATACGATTCTGATTTCAGATGGTATTGAACAGGGTGAGTTTATAGATAAAGAAAAAGCATCTGAGCTGTTTAAGTCATACTTTCATGAAGATATTAATGAAATTATAGGTGAGAATCCTCTTCCTATGGGCGGACGTTATGATATTGCCACTGATTATCGAAATTCTAATAAGATGCGGAGAATGGTTCGGGAGATACGTCGATTAGAAGGAGTAGATGTAGCATCCTTTCAGCAAGGTATAATTTCACGGGTAGATTCAATTGTAGAAAATATTTTGGGAATAAGTATGGTATTTGGGATAGCTATCTTCATTATTGCAGTCATTTTGGTTTCAAATACTATTCGTCTGATTATTCATGCTAAGCAGGAAACAATTGAAACCATGCATTTGCTGGGGGCTACAAATAGTTTTATAAGGTTTCCCTTTGTCATCGAGGGAATTATTCAGGGGGTATTAGGCGCTGGTTTTTCACTATTAATTTTATATTTATTAAGATCGCTCCAGTCCTATCTCTTAGAACCATTGGTGAACATTCCCTTGGTGGAACCGGCTAATTTAATTGCGTATAATTTCATTTTTGGTCTATTGCTGGCTCTTATTGGAAGCTATAGAGGAATATCAAAATACCTTCCCTAATAAAAAACGATATTATTCAAAACAACCTTTTGAGTTAAAAAAATGAAGTCTGTAAATTGCACGCTGTGTCTTAAACCATGATTAACAGAATTCACTCCAATAATTAATCAAATAAAATATAAAATTGTTTAAAGATATTAGATTTCGTTGGGCGCTAATTGCGTCACTACTTATAGCATCTGCTTACCTTATTTGGCCTACATATAAGGTCTATTCTCTTTCTGAATCTGAGAAGTCTGAATTGGGTGTAACAGTAATGAAAGAATTAAAAGATGGAGCCATCAATCTAGGGCTAGATTTACAGGGAGGTATGTATGTATTGCTTGAAACGGATATTCCTAAACTAGTTGAGAAAATCGCCAATAAAAAAACAGAGGAACTAAGAAATGCGATTCAAGAGGCTAATAATCGTTCAATAAATAATCAGACAGATTTCTTTGCAGAATTTCTAACCATAGCAAATAATAGGGAGCTGCGACTATTTCGAAATTATAATAATTTAGCCACTACCCGTGATAATGAATCCGTAGTAGAAGAACTTAAAATACAACGTGATAATGCCATTGCTAGTGCACTGGAAATTATCCGAAATAGAATTGACGAATTTGGTGTATCTGAGCCCACTATCCAAAAATATGGTGCTAACCGAATTATTGTAGAATTGGCTGGTGTACAAGATTCTGATCGGGCGCGAAATCTTATCCAACGAACAGCTTCTCTCGAGTTCACTTTAGTATTAAATGAACAATGGGAGCAGGCACTAAATAAAATAGACACCTATCTCCTCAGCGATTCATCAGCACTAAATATTGATCTTGACTCTCCAAATGAAAAAGAAAAAATTGCTGAAGCAGATACAAGTGGTTCTGCAGAAGATATATTTATAGAAGAAAATATTTTGTCCGAACCCACTTTTGACATGTCCACTCCTTCAGAGATATTAAAAGAAAAACCATTTTCTGGATATCTTCGGGGAGTACCTAGAGGGGTGGGAGTTCTGGCAAAAGAATTCCATATTGTAAAAGGAATATTGGATAATCCTGAGGTGAGAAGAAAAGTTCCAAGAGGGGGTAAATTCTTATGGGGCAACCAATTTGAAACTGCTCAGGATGAAACGGGTAATTTTATCGAATTCCGACAGTTGTATTATGTATCATCAGACCCCGAAATTTCAGGCGGCATGGTTAGGGAACCCCGTGCTACCATGGGAGGTGCTGGTACTGATGCATCCGGACAATGGGTTGTGAATTTATCCATGAGCCCAGAGGGTACTAAAAGATGGAGTCGATTTACCGGAGCGAATATTAACCGCCAAGTGGCTATTGTATTAGATGATAAGGTATTTATGGCGCCGGTTATCAGGGATAAAATTCCCACTGGTCAAACACAGGTAACTGGTTTTGCAGATGTAAACGAAGCTAAGGATATAGCCAATGTCCTCCGGGCAGGTGAATTGCCCGCACCCGTAGAAATTATTGAAGAACGTACTGTGGGGCCGTCTTTGGGAAGTGACTCAATAAAATCTGGTAGAAAAGCCATGTTTTTTGGACTAATTGCAGTGATGATTTTTATGATTATTTATTATAGGGGTGCAGGACTCTTGGCAACTTTAGCCTTGATGCTTAATCTCATTATGGTAATTGCAGTATTAGCCGGATTAAATGCTACATTAACTCTTCCCGGAATTGCGGGATTAATTCTTACTGTTGGTATGGCTGTAGATGCCAATGTGATCATTTTTGAAAGAATCAGAGAAGAATTGGACTTGGGTAAAACTGTGCGGGCAGCAATTGAATCCGGTTATGAGAGAGCATTTATTACTATTTTGGATGCCAATGTCACCACTCTCATTGCAGCATTTGTATTGGCATGGGTGGGTTCTGGTCCCATTAAGGGATTCGCCGTAACGCTCAGTACAGGAATTATATGTTCCATGTTCACAGCCATTTTTGTTACCCGTACGGTATTCATGTTTTTCTCTGACCGTAAACCACTAAAAAGTTTGAGTATTTAATATGAGATTTTTAAGTAAAACAAATATCGATTTTATCAGCAAACAGAAGTTAACAGGATTATTATCAATAGTTCTAATTATTGCAGGAATTGCATCTTTAATTATGAAAGGCGGACCCTTACTTTCCATCGATTTTACCGGTGGGACAGTTGCGCAGATAAAATTTGAGAAGCCAGTTGAATTAGGTCAATTAAGAAATACCTTATCAGACTATGGATTTAAAGGCGCTGAAATTGTAGAATTTGGCAGTCCCGATGAAGTATTAATAAAAACACAATTCACGGGGTCAAGTTCTGAAATATCTGAAAAACTAACCCTTGCATTGGGAAAAATATTTATACTGAGGCGTGTAGAATCTGTTGGTCCAAAAATTGGAAAAGAATTACAATCTGATGCATTGAAAGCCATTGGATTGGCATTGCTATTAATCCTTATCTACATTACGTTTCGTTTTGATCGTTATTATGCTTTGGGAAGCGTCATGGCATTAATTCATGATGTACTTATCACACTGGGTGTGTTTTCACTTTTAGATTATGAAATCAATCTATCCATTATTGCAGCATTTCTCACCATTGTGGGATATTCCCTGAACGATACGATTGTGGTTTTTGATCGAATTCGGGAAAATATTCCAAAATTCATGAAAAAAACGCTCAATGATGTGGTAAATATTTCCTTAAACGAAACCTTAAACCGTACAGTAATAACCTCGTTGACAACCATGATGGTGGTAGTTATTTTGTTTATATGGGGCGGAAAGGTAATCAATCTGTTTGCCTTTGCCCTCATAGTGGGTATTTTCATCGGGACATATTCTTCACTATTTGTAGCCAGCCCGGTGATGGTGTATTTTGAGAAACGTTCAGCGGGACCTTATAGAAAATAATGAATCATAAAATTTTGAACTAATTTAGGAAACTCCGAATGGATTATCGGAGTTTTTTTATGCAAAATAATAACAGGGAATAAAAAATATGTCAATAACAGCAGTCATTGGGGGGCAGTGGGGCGATGAAGGTAAAGGGAAAATTGTAGATCTTCTCAGCAAAGATTCAAAAATTGTAGCCCGATATCAAGGTGGTGCAAATGCCGGACATACTGTGTATCATGGTGATATAAAAGTGGTGCTTCATCAAATTCCATCTGGTATTCTTAGAAAAGGATGCCATTGTATTTTAGGAAATGGTATGGTGGTTGACCCTATCGGACTCATGGAAGAAATTGAAATGGTTCAATCCCACGGCTTTGATACTTCGGGTCAAATTCATGTAGCTATGAATGCTCATATCGTAACACCTATTCACAAAGCAATCGATGTTGCTACTGAAGCGGCAAATAATAATCGAATAGGCACTACAGGGCGAGGTATTGGCCCCACCTATGTGGACAAATATGATAGAGTGGGAATACGTGGTGTGGATTTGTTGGATGTGAATTGTTTGCGTGAAAAATTAAATGCCAAATTAGATTCAGCTATACAAGCTGGGCATCTACCTGAAAATGCGAAAGACCAACTTCAAGATCAGTTTCATCAATTTATGGACTGTGCTGAAAAAGTGGCATTACTTGTATCTGATACTTTTGCACTGATTCATGAGTTTGCTGAACGGGGTGAAAATATTCTCATAGAAGGTGCACAGGGTACGCTTTTAGATGTTGATCACGGAACCTATCCCTTTGTGACTTCATCTTCTGCATCCTCAGCAGGGGTATCAACAGGTTTAGGCTTACCTACCAATAAAGTTGAAACTATTATAGGTATACTAAAAGCGTATATTACACGTGTGGGCACAGGCCCATCCCCTACAGAATTATTTGATGAAGATGGTCAAAAGCTTAGAGATTTGGGTCAAGAATACGGTGCAACCACGGGTCGCCCTCGCCGATGTGGGTGGTTTGATTGCGTAGCCGCTCATTATTCAGCCCGTGTAAACGGACTCACAGAAGTTGCTCTCACAAAGTTAGATATTTTAGACCACTTCGAAGAGATTAAGGTATGTGTGGCTTACAAAGTGGACGGAAAAGAAATTAAGAATATGTCAGAAGTGTTACATCGCTTAGAAGATGTCCAGCCAATATATCAATCATTTGAAGGTTGGCAGGAGACAACAACCGGTATAGGATCTTACAATGATCTTCCAGAAAAGACCCAAGAATATATCCAATTCATTTCAGATTTTATTGGAGTGCCGGTGAAAATTATTTCCACTGGCCCAGGCAGAGATGAAATTATTCATAATTAAGTTTTTGGATTGCATCAACAATGTTGATGCCTGAAATTAATTCAGTTAATCTACTCCATATTAATTGATAGAGTACACCACCTTTAATTCACCCATTGGTAAAATTTATATTGCTGCAGTAAAAGAGGGAGTAGTAAAAATATCTCTCTCTACCGAATCACCTGAAGGATTGGAGAAATATTGTCAGAAATATCTTGGAGTCGGAGTCCGGGAAGGGTCAGAATATACCCAAGATGCCAAAGAGCAAATTCTGAAGTATTTGGAAGGAAAGTCTCAATATTTAGATTTTCCGGTAATTCATCTCAATTCATCCTTTCGGAAAAAAGTATTAGAAACAGAACGGAATATCCCTTATGGTGAAACCCGCTCTTATGGAGAGGTGGCTGAAATAGTGAATAATCCCAGGGCAGTCCGTGCCGTGGGTTCAGCTAATGCCGAAAATCCACTACCCCTGTATTTTCCATGCCATAGAATTATTTCTTCTAATGGGAGCTTAGGAGGTTATGGAGGAGGTTTGGGTGTGAAACAGTATCTATTGGATTTAGAGTCTAAATCTTTGTAGGAAGATTTGAACCTCCGACCTTCGGGTTATGAGCCCGACAAAAGGTGCGTAAAATAAA
>CAJWYZ010000050.1 GCA_913049525.1 uncultured Fidelibacterota bacterium
AAATTATTGATGGATTTAATTCAAAAAGGTCATACAAAAATAGAAAAGATTTACTTGATTGATATGGGCTGTGCCTTGGGTGTTCATGCCGGTCCGGGGAGCTTGGTGGCAGGCATCCAAGCTGTAAATTAATAATTTCAATGGAACTCATTATAAAATTAGGATTAAGCTATCTAATTGGTTCAACTTCTGGGAGCGTCCTCCTTGGAAAATTAAAGGGGGTTGACATTCGTAATTTAGGCAGCGGCAATGCTGGAGGAACAAATGCATTTCGGACCCAGGGGGCAGCTTTTGCAGCAGGGGTTTTATTTGTTGATATAATGAAAGGTTTTATTTCAGCAAAATTTATTTCGGCAATGAATCTTCCCATTTTTTCCGGAACCCTTGATCCAAATCTGCTCATCATATTATGCGGCATCGCCGCTATATTGGGACATGTATACCCAATTTATCATGGATTTCGAGGTGGAAAAGGCGGTGGAGCAGCAGTAGGAATGGTTTTTGCAATTTCATGGCCTACTATTTCCCTTGCCATCCTTTTATGGCTGGTTATCCTGTTACTCACCGGCTTTGTGGGATTAGGAACAATGTTGGGAAGTATTTCAGTTATTTACTTTGCACATTATTTTAAAGATGCAATCCATAATCCTTATTTCTTACCATTTACCGTTTTATTAAGTTTATTTATTATTTACACCCATAGGAGTAATATCAAAAGAATGGTGGATGGAACGGAAAACCGTTTTGAAAAGGCAATGATATTTCGAAAAAAAAGTTAGTTACTATCAGAAAGGTGAAGAAACTTTTGGCCATATGGATTAAAACCAAAGTCTATCCCAATTACGCCCGCACCTGAAGCAAAAAATCTAAATCCAAATCCAAATCCAATTAATGTTTCCCGCAATCTAAATGAGGAAATCTTATTGGCACTAATTCCAAAATCACCAAAGTAAACCATATCAATACCTAGTTCTACACCACTATAATCCCTCTTTTCAAAAAGTGTATGCTGTAATTGAAATGATTGATAAATAATATTAAATCCTTCTATCAAATGGGATACTTCACTGTCATTTTCTTCCGGCAACGGTGAATATCCTCTCACAAAATCTTCACCTCCCAAATACTTATATTCAAAAATTGGGAGAGCTTTAGAAAATTGTACGTGCAATTTTGAATAAACAGAAAATACCGGGTTTAAATAATTTTTAGAAAGTTTATAATATTTTGAGTATCCAAATTGAAAACGATAATAATTTTCTGATGTATCCATTGAAATTTTAGGTCTAAAGTAAAAAGTGACTTTTTTCCCAGAAGTAGGATCTAGATAAATATCCCTCTGATCAAACACATATCCAAATTCCCCTCGAATATATTGATAGTCTGAAAATATTTCATAAGGGTAGTTTAAATCTAAATTTTTAGACCCGGCGGTGTCAATTGATGCAGTCTCCAAGCCTAGTAGAAAATTGAATTTATGAATGTCCTTTTTATAAAATCCTGAACCTATATTAATACCACTTTCCTTATATTGATATGAATAAACAGGACTTTGTGTGTGAAATTGGTAAATATTCCCAGATAAAGACACATGATCTCCAGCTATCCATGGATCATTAAAATCAAGAAAATAAGTTGTTTCTTCTCCTCCAATTCCACCAAAAATTAGTTTTTGATTCTTTCCATTGAAGTTTAAAAATGCAATCCCCCCTCCATAAGACCAACCTTTTGATTCATTATAATCTGCAATGGGAATAGGGAAAAAACGAAAGGTTTCCACTAAAGTTACTGTATAAAAGGAATCAATCAGCTGAATATCAACAGTGGAAAATAAACCTAAATTATAAATACGGTTTCTATCTTCTTTTGCCATTGAGGAATCAAATTCTGCAGGGTAAGGATGATTAATTTCTCTGAGGATAATTTCATCTTTAGTATTCTTATTCCCTATAATTTTTACATCCAATATTTGGGCTGTAAAACAAATTGAATTTAAAAAAAATAGAAAAAGAAAGGATTGAAGATTCATTAATGGAGGGGAATTCAATATAAACTAAAAGCCCCCATCAATTTAATGATAGGGGCTTTTAATAGCTTTTAACTGGGTTTTACTAACGGCCTCTCGCCATTTTTGCACGAGAAACATCACCATCCTTATCAATGAAATAAAGCCAGCCAGATTCGCGATTTACACCGGCATTAGCAACAACTTCAGCATTGCCACCTTTGTTTGAGCCACGAGCCATTTTAGTTCTGGAAACATTACCATTTTTATCTAAATAATATAAAAATCCAGATTCTTTAGTTACACCAGTTGATTTGACTTTTTCTGCCATAAGTTATCTCTCCTTATTCAATTAGTTGTTTGTTTTTCTTACAATCGACAGTCAATTATATGACATTCTCCTCTATAATATCAAGAGTTATTTTAAAATTATGGTATAAATTTGACTTTTGGTGGTATTTTTTATGGTTATCCTTCCTTCTGGAGGTGTGAAAATTGCTCTATTTACTGGAAAAATTGAAAAATCACTGAAAATGGGGACTATTTTTCATTTTCCTTCTTTGGATGTATTACTCGAGATTATAAATTATGGTTAAATCCGGCGGTTTTTTTCGAAGTGTTCCATAACTTTCATAAATTCCTCCTCAGAAGTACACTGAAAAAAGGTGGATAATCTTACGTTTTCCCTCAAAGAGATTGATTTTTTAAACCCATAATGATGTCCAGAGTATACAATAGTCTGGGGAGGTAATATCAATAATGTTTCATAAATACTGTTATAGAGGTGTGAAATATTACTTTTGGCCCCGATTGTCCGTCCTGTTCTACCTACAAACATTGTATCACCAGTGAATACACAGTTGTCTTTTTTATTCCAAAGACAAATACTATCTGGGTAGTGGCCAGGAGTATGCAAAACTGTTAGTATTTCTGTCCCAATGGGGATAATTTCATGATGGGTCAATCCTCTATGATTAACTCCAAAATCTTCTTCTTGCAAATAATAGCCACATAGCTGTAGTTGGGGGAACTGATCTTTTAAATCTTCAATATATTTGATATGATCAAAATGCGAATGGGTAATAAACAATTTTTCAAGAATGAGGTTTTTTGATTCAATAAATTCGAGAATTTCAGATATATCTACGGCTGCATCAATAATACCAGCTCTTCTGGTAGATTCACACCAAATTAAATAACTGATATTTTTATCAAAACCACCTATAAATGATTTAATTTTCATAATGATAAAATAATTTTGAATAAAATTGTAATAGTTTTAATAATTCTCCGAATTTGAATATTACTCCACCATTAGAAAAAAATTCTTTATGTTCGTATAAATAAGAAATAGACAGTTCAGAATTTTGTAAATATTCAGCAAGTTGAACGGATTCTGTAAATGGCACCATTGAATCATGTGCACCATGTAAAATAAATACTTTCCCAGATATCTCTTTAGACCAATGTTTCGGCGATAGTTTTTTTAGCGACTTCTCTTCATTTTTAAAAATTGCCTGTGCTAACTTTTTTACTTCAGGAGTTGCTTTTCCACTAATAATTGAATTAAAAATGTCTTTTTGAAAATTAGGGAGCTTAGCAATTTGAATTTCGCATTCATTGTTATTATCTTCAATTGTTAACTGAATTGCTTTTTGAAGTTCAGAGGAATCCCAATTTGTCTTTAAATTTTTTAAATAATTTTGAAAAAGGACTACTAATCCCCATTCGTTGGGGGGGATATGTATTTGCTTTCCATTTACAGATAAATTTCCTGTCAAAAAATATTGCAATAGTGATTGAACGTCAGAGTAGGTACCAAATGTCATTATAGATTTAGGCGATGGAATCCTACCGTTTATCTCTTGGAGCATTCGCAACATTAGTCCACCACCATAACTTATCCCGGCCATTAATATCTGTTGTGGATTTACTCTTTCTGAATTAATAATCCACTTGTAAAAATATGTAAACCATTGGACATTTATTATAGTTATATCTAGATTTTTTAATGGAGGTATTCTGGGTATATAGACCTTAAAACCACTTCGAGCTAATACCTGACCAAGCATTAACATTTTAGGATGATTTTCTCCAGTCGGTGATGCACCTGGAAATATAATTACGACCCTTTTTCTGTGGTTTTGGGGAGTCAATATCCTCACAGGAGGATTTTCACCATTTATACCTTTGTAATATTGGGTATTATTTTTTAATGATGAATAGGATTCAGCATTATACCTCATCAGAGGATAGACGAATTTTATCGATTGATAATATGATTTAATATTTTGCAGATTGTTAGATTCCAAGTTGAAATGTTAAACATGATGTCCTAATGATATTGATAGTTATTTATAATGATTCTAAAAAATAAGAGGATAATTTAGTATTAATAGATAAATAGAATTTCAGCATTATATTTATTGATCAAAACTATTATTTTTCTATGTTTCTAAAACTATTATGCTTTAGATTAAAGGGTTTATTTACTATAAATTGTGGTTTATAATTATTCTACCTCAATATATAGTGTTAAAGTATTACTTTAAATAAGTGTTGACTTGAATTAATAAAGTTTCATAAGTTGAATTATACGGATGACAATGATTTTAGACGTCATTCGAGGTTTATTGAACAGAAAGGCTAATGGGTGATTCCCTACACCTTATAAAAAGGGGAATAAATTCTCAAATTGCAGTAAGTTTAGTTTGAGAAGCAAACAAAAACAAAAAGGAGAAAAACAATGAAAAACGCAGCAGCAATGATTAATGATGCAGCAGGTGCGCTGGTAGGCTTAATTAAAGGCTTAATAGTCGCGTCTGTATTTGCTGGAATCCTCTTCACCTTACCTGGTGGCTGGGGCAACCCAATTGGTGGGATTGTCACCCTGGTTAACGCATTTATGGGTGGTGGCTTAGCAGGATTACTTGCACTTCTTGTATTTGCTTCATTTATAAAATAACACACCTATATGGGGAGGATCCGTTGATCCTCCCCATCGTAATTTCATAAATATAAGGAGATTCGGATGAAGCAAGTTATATCCTCAGTAAACGGGTGGGTCAACGAAATAACTGAATTTTTGCAGGGGCTTATCGTTCTTGGAGTTGTCGTTGGTATTCTATTCAATGATTATTTTGGGGTCATTGGTGGAATTGGCAATCTGATGGGACAAATTGGAGAAAATGGTCTTGCAGGTTTAGTGGCTCTTGTACTTGTCGTACTTTGGTATAAAAAATAAAAGCATGTAATAATACCTGCTTTTAGAGAAATTAATTTGAACTATTAGCAGATTACTCAGGATCTCGTCGGACAGGAAAGGCCCCTTTTGGGGCTTTTCTGTTTTATCGAACGGGTATTAAGTGCCCTAAAATATATCCCAATACAATTCCTGTTAACAGGGTAATGGTTATGAGACGATGGCTCATAATATCTCTGCCGTACCCTTTCTTTATGGCATAGGCTGAAGTAAAATAACCCATTCCATTTAATAACCAAAAAAATGGTATAGTAAAAACCTTTACAATCAATGGTCCTATAATAGGAACCAATCCAACCAGCGTAGTTAATCCAACAAATACATTCGTTATAAATCCTAATAACAGGGTGATAATTGTAATTGCCCTTACATCTAAATTGAAAGCCAACATTAAATATACTGAAATACCAATACCCAATAAGGTAAGTATTGTTTTCGGATTAGATTTGATGAATTGACCTAATTTCATTAAATTGGACTCCTTATAAAATTTTGTAATAGATTATTGAATTGTTATCCACTCTTATCGTCCTTTCCAACTAAGTTGATTTGCGAAAAAACTACCTATACCCATACAAACAATATAGGGAATATGTATTATAAACCAGAATGCAAAATCCAAAACTTGAATCTGCTTATCAAGCTGGCGAATTCCAACAAAATATAAAATAAATTCAATGATTAAATGAATTGAGAAAAACTTGGTGAAGGTGGTGAGATAATAGGGGTTATAAAAAATTCCCGCGAAAAGTGTAACTAATAATAAAAGTGGCAATAAAAAGGTTGCCAGAATCGATAGAAAAAATACAGGGTTAAATTTCCACATAAGATTTGCGTCTCCTGCCCACCTCATTCTTTGTTTGAAAAATGAGAACCAACTTGTTTCTTGTCGGGAAATGATTCGGCAACTGGGCTTATCTGCAAATAATATATTAGCAGATTTATAATTTCTGCAAATCTGGAGAAAAAGAGAATCATCTCCCTGTAACTCTTTAGCTATTTGAGTAAAACCTCCTGCTGAATTAAAAAGACTCTTCCGATATGCCTGATTCTGCCCAGTACTTGCCCATGCACTTCCTGAATTTGTTGTTCCCCGAGCTGCAATCATGAGCATTAAAAAATCTAATGCTTGAAATCGTGTTACCCATTTCTTACCCCTATCTACTTCCGAGTAGCCCACAACATAATCTACATCATCTTCAAAATAAGATGCCATCCCTGCTACCCATCCTGAATCGAGCCTGCAATCCACATCTGTAAAGAGCAACCATTCATTTTTTGCTTTATTAATTCCAGCATCCAAAGCTCGTTTTTTATGAGTGAGTGGGGGGCTTCCATTTGAAGAATTTTCAATAATAAATCGTTTATCAGTTGCAGATATTTCTTGAATTATTTTTCCTGTAGAATCAGTCGATTCATCATCAACCAAAATAAATTCTACCTCACCTAAATAATCCTGTGCAGAAAGATCCTCAATTAAATTGGGAAGGGATTTTTCACCATTTCTAATTGCAATAATTACGGATATAGCCGGTGTATCCTTAGAATTTCCCTTTGAATCTGAAAATAAATTCCCAGCAATAAACCAAAGAATCATCCCAAAGTAGTATAGTAATGAGCCTAAGGTTAAATATATAATTATGTCCATATTACAGGATGATTGAACCCAATGGATTAAGCTACTTCGAGGAACCCCTGTTCTTCCATCCACTCATCATCTACAAATTTGCTGAGATAATTACGAATGGAATCTGGAAGCATTACCAAACATTTATCTCCCTTTTTCAGGTGGCTTGCTACCTGAATTGCCGCCCATACAGCACCGCCAGAAGAACCTCCAATAAGCAGTCCTTCTTCTTTCACAATACGGCGTGCCATTTGAAATGACTCCGGATCAGGCAGTTTAATATATTCATCAATAAGGTCGTTATTCAATACATCGGGGAAAAAATCGTACCCTATGCCCTCTACATGATAGGGATAGACTTCATCACCACCGCCAAGAATTGATCCGAAAGGATCCACGCCAATAATGGTAATTCCCGGACGTTCTTCTTTTAGGCGTTTTGCCATACCAGTAATGGTTCCGCCAGTACCAACTCCAGCCACCACCATTTTCAGTGAATCATCAAAATCATCTAATATCTCCTGAGCTGTACCAGCATAATGGGCATCAGGATTTGCCGGGTTGGAATACTGATCTAATATGTGAGAATTAGGTATTTCAGACTGCATTTTTTTTGCTACGCCAATATGACTTTCTGGGGAATCCCAAGCTGCTTCGGTGGGAGTTCGAACAATCTCAGCCCCCAAGGCTTTCAATACCACTTCTTTTTCTTTGCTCATCTTTTCAGGCATAGTAATAATCATTCGGTACCCTTTTACAGCAGCAACCAATGCCATGCCGATACCCGTATTTCCAGAAGTAGGTTCTATGAGTGTATCTCCCGGTTTTATACGCCCCTCTGTTTCGGCTTTTTCCACCATTTTTTTCCCAATGCGGTCTTTGACGGAACCACCGGCACTTAAATATTCACATTTTCCATAGAGATCACATTCTAATTCAGCGCCAATTCGATTTAATTTCACAATAGGAGTCTTTCCGATTGCACCTAATATATTTTCTAGAATCATGTTATTCCTTTAATTTTTTTATTACCACAAAGGCAATGAGGCACGGAAAAATAGTCTCTCCATGGCATTCAGTCTCTGTGGTTTATAAATACAGCCTTGAATAAGGGTATGAAATTTAAAACAGACTGCCTTGTGATGTGAAAGGAATAACACTTTCCAAGAATTTAACTACGAATGAACACAAAATTAAATCCGTTGAGATGAGGTCTCCTCGTCCGGTATTACCAGTAAAAGAGGACCTAAGTGTCCTTCCAAAAACAGCCTACTCCAAAACGGATAAACACGTGGGTTTTTCCCTACATGCAAATAAAGGATTAATCCTTCCATTTTTCTCCCCTAAATTTCCCTCATAATTATACATAAAATCCATATAGAGGAAAAATTATGAGTACATCAAATTTAGCTGTTTTGGGCTGTGGAAACATTGGTTCTGCCATTGCAAAAGGGTTCATAAAGTCTGGAATGACTGCAGATAATATCACACTCACTCGCAGAAAATTGGAACCCTTAACAGAACTAGCTGAGGCTGGTTTCCAAACCAGTATTGATAATGCAAATGCAGTACAAAATGCTAAAATCATTCTTCTCACAGTACTTCCCAGCCAATTAATGGATTTACTGGATGATATCTCTTCAAGCCTCAGCGAAAACCACCTACTTATTTCAATTGTGTCTGGGGTGTCCATTACTGAAATTCAGGAAAAAGTTGGAAAAGACATTCCCATAATTCGAGCCATGCCCAACACTGCAGCGGTTTTATGCGAATCCATGACCTGCCTCTCTTCCCTTCCTCAGTTTTCTCAGGAACTGAAAACGGCTCAAACGCTTTTTGAGAAAGTAGGTAATACTTTGGTAATTGATGAAACACAAATGGCATCGGCTACGGCTCTCTGTGCCTGCGGAGTGGCATTCTTTCTCCGGGCAATTCGTGCGGCTTCACAAGGAGGAATTGAAATTGGTTTTCATTCTGATGAAGCCTTTACCATTGCCGCCCAAACTGCACGAGGCGCTGCTACATTACTTTTAGATAATGACAGCCACCCAGAAGCAGAAATTGATCAAGTCACAACTCCAATGGGAGCCACCATTGCGGGCCTCAATGAAATGGAGCATCAGGGTTTCAGTTCTGCCATGATCAGGGGTATCAC
>CAJWYZ010000051.1 GCA_913049525.1 uncultured Fidelibacterota bacterium
TTAGTAGGACAAATAAAATTCAGTTAGAAGAAAATTTAACTACAGCAACCATAATATAAGAAATCACCTCTACAACAAATTCAATATATTCTTTCCGAACTAAAACTCTCCAAATACTTGTCGCAGAGTATCTGAAATTTCACCAAGTGTAGTATGATTTTTTACGGAATTGATAATTTTAGGGATAAGATTTCCATTCTTTTCAGCCGTTTCTTTAAGTGCTTTTAATCCAGAAGCTACTTTATCATTCTCTCGGTTCTGTTTGAGATTATTTAACCGTTCTAATTGTTTCTGGACAGCTATTTTATCAATTTCCTGAATCTCTGGAATCTCAGTTTCTTTGGCTTTAAATTTATTCACGCCCACCAATATTTTTTCTCCACTATCAATGGCTTTCTGATAATCAAAAGAACTTTTAGAAATTTCATTCTGCTGAAATTCTTGTTCAATGGCAGATACTGCTCCACCCAGCTCATCTATTTTATCAATGAGTTCTAGTGCTTCTTTCTCAAGAATATCAGTC
Organism: uncultured Fidelibacterota bacterium; assembly: GCA_913049525.1. Classification (GTDB taxonomy): domain Bacteria; phylum Fidelibacterota; class Marinisomatia; order SCGC-AAA003-L08; family D37C17; genus D37C17. The sequence continues at coordinate 524 of CAJWYZ010000051.1, forward strand.
AATTCTTCTACATAATGGCTGCCTGCCAATGGATCTGCTACATCTGGGATTCCCGATTCAAAAGCAATGACCTGTTGCGTGCGCAGTGCCAGTTGGGCTGATTGTTCCGTTGGCAGAGATAATGCTTCATCCCGTGCATTGGTATGCAATGATTGGGTGCCTCCTAATACTGCCGCTGTAGCTTGAAGAGTTGTGCGCACCACATTATTATCAATTTGCTGAGCCTGTAGGGTAGACCCTGCAGTCTGCGTATGAAAGCGGCACATCATGGCTTTTTGCTCCGTTGCCCCAAAACGATTTTTCATAATATTTGCCCACATGCGCCGGGCTGCCCGGAACTTTGCAATTTCCTCAAAGAATTGATTATGGCAGTTAAAAAAGAAACTGAGACGCTTTCCAAATGTGTTTACATCCAGTCCTTTATCAATTGCGGATTGAACATAAGCAATTCCGTTTGCCAGGGTAAATGCAACTTCCTGAACGGCTGAGGATCCTGCTTCTCGAATATGGTAGCCAGATATCGAGATGGTATTCCAGCGGGGCATTTCTGCTGAGCAGAATTCAAAGAGGTCGGTGATAATACGCATGCTGGGTTTTGGGGGATAAATGTAGGTTCCCCGAGCGATATATTCCTTTAAGATGTCATTTTGAATAGTGCCATTTAGACTTGCTCTATTAACGCCCTGTTTTTCTGCTGCCACTACCAGAAATGCCAACAGAATAGCTGCTGTAGAATTAATAGTCATAGACACTGACACTTTATTTAATTGAATGTCTTTTAAGAGAATTTCCATGTCTGCCAATGTACAGATGGGAACGCCAACCTTGCCAACTTCACCCTCAGCTAAAGCATGATTGGAATCATATCCAGTTTGCGTAGGGAGGTCAAAAGCCACCGATAAACCCATTGCACCCTGATCTATGAGATAGCGATAGCGTTTATTACTTTCTTCAGCAGAAGTAAAGCCTGCATATTGGCGCATGGTCCAGAGTTTATCTCTGTACATACCAGAGTAAATACCGCTTGTATAAGGAAATTCACCAGGGCTCGGACCATCCCCGTAAAAAGTTTTGAGCGGTATATTGGAGTTAGTTTTTTTCATTTATTATTTTATTGATTGTTAGGTCATAGTTGGTCATTTATAATTTTTAGATTAGTTATTGTTAATCACGAAATTTTTACTTCAAATGATTGCCGCAAGCGGAATGACAGAATAACTAATTCAAATTACGCTCCTTCTTTATCTGTTGATAGGCATCATTCACAGATTTAAATTTTTCTTCTGCCATTTTTTGGAATTCATCACCCAGATGGTGAACTTTGTCTGGGTGAAATTTGCTCGCCATTTTTCGAAAGGCTTTTTTTACTTCGGAGTCGGTAGCATCAGGATTAATTTCAAGAATTTTGTAGGCTGCTGTAGTGTTTTTGTAAAACATAGCTTGTATGGATTCAAAATCACCAGCAGATATTCCCAAATAATTTGCAATAGTGTGAATAACTTTTACCTCTAGGGGATGAACATGTCCATCTGCCTTGGAAAGTCCGAATAAAATATGCACCATCTGAAGTCGAGCAGGATGATCCATATTTGCTTTTATTTGTAGACAAACATCTTTTAGGGGAAAGTCTTGTTTTAGAATTTCCTGAAAAAGACGGATGCGGTCTTGAGCATACTTTCTGCCAAACTGTTGAATAAAAAATGTTTTTACAAATTCAAGTTCAGACTTTTTCAGCTCATTATCTGCTTTCATTACCGCCGCAAATAAAATCAAGAGGGCTGACCCAAAGTCCCCGCCTTTTGTAGAAGCACCTCCGGAAAAACCCTGGTAATTGCTGTGGAATCCTGAATTGTTTTCAGACATGGATCCCAAGGCATAGCCCATAATTCCGCCAATGGGGCCAAACATAGCCCAACCCATACCACCCCAAAGCCATTTTGCCCAACCTGCCATTAGTTATTTATATCCATAATGAGTTCTCCTTTTTCAACTTTATCACCAGATTTTATATGAATATCGTTAACAATTCCAGCAATAGGCGAATCAATTTCATTCTCCATTTTCATGGCTTCTAATATTAATAGTTTTTGACCAATATCCACATTATCACCTGGCCTGACAAATAATTGGCTCACCAATCCGGGAATCTGTGCATGTATTTCCCCTGCATGACTACTTGTATTGCTCTGCATCCCAAATTTTTCCAGTAGAATATCCATTTCATCCTGAACCTGAACTAAATGGGTATAATGATCAACGGTAATTTCATACTTTTCTGGTTGTTTATTGATAGTGAGATGGTGGGATTTACCATCTAATATGAGGGAATAAGAATCAACACCGAGCTGTACTAAATCAATTTGCATCTCTTTTTCTGGTTTAATTGAAAGTAGATTTAAAGAATAAGAAAATTCCATTTCTACAGATTGGCCATCAATAATGGTATTGAATTTCATTGCAGTTCGTCCAATCTTCCAGAAACAGTCCAATTATTTAGTTTATTTTGGCCCTTTCTGGTAATAATTGTTTGCTGAGATTTGTGGTGTGCGTGAACCGCTCCGATACGGGCAGCCCAATCATGTTCTTTTTTATGATTATTAACCGCTTCCGACAGTTCATTTTTTATGGCATCTAAGGTGTGAGTAGAATAATTTCCTTGTTGAAAAGAATTATGTTGGAGAACCATAAGGCAAAAAGGGATACTGGTTTCTATTCCGGCAATTTGGAATTCTTTCAATGCTCGAATCATTCGTTGAAGAGCCGTTTTTCTATCCTTTCCCCAGGTAATAAGTTTTCCCAGAAGCGGATCGTAATAGATAGTAATTTCCTGCCCAACCCGGACACCTTCATCCATTCTTACGCCTAGCCCATGAGGGAACATAATTTCAGTAATGATTCCGGTAGAGGGAGCAAAATTATTAAATCCATCTTCAGCATAAATCCGACATTCTATGGCATGTCCAGAAGGGATTATCTCTTCTTGAGTGAAAGATAATTTTTCTCTAGCAGCAACACGGATTTGTTCTTTAACTAGATCAATTCCATTAACCATTTCCGTAATTGGGTGTTCCACCTGGAGACGAGTGTTCATTTCAAGAAAATAGAAATTCTTATGTTTATCTACGAGGAATTCAATGGTGCCGGCCCCAGAATAATCACAGGATTCTGTAATATGAAGGGCTGTTTTTGACAGTTTTAATCTCAATTTATCATCAATAAATGGAGAAGGTGTTTCTTCAATAATCTTCTGGTATCGACGTTGAATAGAACATTCACGTTCACCCAGACTTACAACATTTCCGTGATTGTCAGCAAATACCTGAATTTCAATATGGTGAGGTTCTTCCAAATATTTTTCTAAATAAATACGATCATCAGCAAAGGCTTTTTTTGCCTCCGATTTTGCCTGACCAATTACATTTTTCAAGTCATTTTCAGAGTGTATGATTCGCATTCCTTTCCCACCACCACCACCAGCTGCTTTAATAAGAATAGGATACCCTATTTCTTTGGCAGTTTCTTTGGCATTATTAATTGATGTTAATGGTTCCGTAGTACCAGGCACAACCGGCGATCCTGTTTTAAGGACTAATTTCCGAGCAGCCATTTTATCACCCATTGTGGTTATGGCTTTGGTAGGCGGACCAATCCAAACGGCACCTGTTTTCTGCACAGCATCTGCAAAATCACAGTTTTCAGAAAGAAAGCCATATCCCGGATGAACAGCATCTGCATTGCACTTTTGAATAACCTCCAAAATTTTTATAACATTCAAATAAGATTTAGATGAAGTTCCAGGGCCTACACAATATGCTTCATCAGCCAATAAAACATGAGGAGATGTACGGTCTGGTTCAGAATAAATGGCAACGGTTTGCATTCCCATTTCCTTGCAGGTGCGGATGACCCGTACTGCAATTTCACCCCGATTGGCTATTAAAATTTTCTTAAACACGAGGCCGAAAATTACTGAAATAACCTATTCAATCTTTAGTAAAATGAAGATAATCTAAATAATGGAATTATGGGCAATAACTAATTGAAGCCCGGTTTTTTTATAATACTATTTTATTAACGTTAATAATCCAAATTAAATTTAGCATCATGATATTTAACCCTTGCTTTTAAATAATGAACCGAATTTCATATTTATTTCTTCTGATTTTCTTCATAAACTCTCTCTTCTCTAAAAATGAAGAAGTTGGCATTGTAGATGAAATAGAGGGAGAAATAACCATTAAGCCTGCAACAACAGATATTATCCCTGGTTCTGTCATAACAGGGCGGTCGCTATACAGTGGAGATATAATTCATTCAGGTGAGAATGGAAAAATGCAAATCAGTCTGACCGGAAGTAACAATAAAATTACATTATTTGGCTTATCCAAATTGCAAATCAATAAAGAGGGCAGTTCTTTTCAATTAGAATTGAATTATGGAGATTTATTCGCTCAATTCTCAAATGACCATATCAACAGTTTTACCATTATTACTCAATCATCCCAAATAATTCAAAATGAGGGGGAATTATGGATAACCCGGAATTTTACAAATGATGACCATGTATTTTCTATACTGGGGGATGCTCAAATTTTAAATTCAAGCACATCCACAGAGCTGAAAATTGAAATGGGGAATAGGGTAATTTCAGATTTGGAAGGATTTGGGAATAAAATGGAAATTACCGAGAAGATGTTGCCTCCAGAAATTTTCAATCAATATAACAATAACCGTTATATAAAAGAGGAAGCAGCAGCTTTCACGGTGATGAATTACTTTTCTGATGATTCGTCATTTACTCGAACATTATTCAACGAAAAGGAAAAAAGAGATCCTTTTAAAGTTTCATTGGAGGTGGGCGCAGTTAGTATTGCCGGGGAACCCTATACTAAAGTCTCTATTCTACCATTATATTTTGGTAACCGATTTCATTTTGGGTATAATATATCCGGATTTTTAGGAATTTCAGATACTGCTGCAAACCTCAATACATTTTCCACTTTATCGCAATTATTGGCACCAATGACATTTCAATACGAATCGAGTAATAAGTATTATAAGCTAAAATTAGGGCAGATAAAAAATCTCACTTTTGGTCATGGAATGCTAATAAAACGTTATACAAATACTATTAATTATCCTGTTCAACAAGATGGGGGTATGGTTCTAAATTTTAAGTCGGATGCTGGCAATTATGCCGGTGAATTATTTACCTCCAGTATTGGCGAGTTATCGAATGGTGGCGGTCTTGTTGGGATATATGGTTCAGGCGCTAAATTGCCTTATCGATTTGGGGTGGGTTTTGTTTCTGATCTAAATCAATTTTCATCAGTATCAGACAGTATATGGAATGGAATTACTCCGCATAAAAGATCAATAAGCGGATATCAATTAGATATTACTTATGAGCTAAAAAGTGACCTGAGAAATGATACCTATCTGTTTGGAGAATTTACCACATTAAATTATGCAAATGAAATTCGATATATAAGAAGTGAAATATCTGGAGAGGATACTATAAAACAAGGGTTTGAACGGCAAAGTTCATTCGGGATAATGGCTCCGGGAATTTGGTGGAAAATAGGGAATCACCGAGATATAAAAATTGCATTTAATTTTGTTTCATCTTTATATATGTCCCCATTTTTTAGTGAAACGTATAATTTAGAACGCATGCATTATATACCTGCCAGCGTTTTGGACACTCTGGAAAAAAATGAACCCTATAGTGAGGATGAAAAGTGGCTGACAATGATAACGGAAAACCATATAGATTTAGATTCTACGGGTTACTATCTTCCCAAAGATGTATATGCACTTCTAGATCCAACAAAAAATGTGCACAATAAAATAGGGGTTTCAATGGAATATAGTTATCAATATCGAAATTTATACAATTATTCATTTGATATATCCATTTTGAAAGAAATTGAATCTACCGATACCCCCACCACTTATTATACTTTGGGGATAGATCTTTTGATTCAGGAGGGATTAATTCAGGGTATTTCGGAATGTGGTTTGTATTTTAATCAATACTTTACTTCAGAATTATTTAATACTTCCAATTACAGCGAAAATATGGTTTTTGGGGGCAAATTAGGTATAAAACTCAGGCATAATATATCGCTCCGAATATACCGCCATGATGTATTTTATGACCGTAATTTAGACGGTAAAGTAACCCTTAACAGCACTATGGGAATTGGAATGGCAGCAAACTTTTAATGAATATGGGATTCAAATCATTTGCGTCAATTTTAGCCGGAATGAGCATCATTGGATTTTCTATTGGCTTTCTCCTTGGATATTATGTTTCAGGGGAATTGCAAACATCATTATGGATGTATTTATCTGCCCCCAGTTTGGGGCTAGGTAGTGGCTTGGTTATTTATGGCACACTTTATGGGAAGCGCGTAAATTAATCTAATGGCAGACGATAAAATAGATAACGAACAAGAATTAGAAGAAGCTAAACCGCTCTCTTTTTTTGATGAGAAAATGAAGGGGCTTTTAGATGAATTAGATGAGCGTCTTGAACAGATTGGCGGTGATTTTGGCCCCATCCTTATGGAAGAATTACAGAATCGTCTGGAAAATATTGTAAGGAATTTTAATGAGGAAGTAAACACATTGTTTACAGAATCATTTAAAAAATGGAAAGTTACAGATACCCAATTACGGGAATTTGTCAAAAGTGATGTAAAACTACCCCAAAAGGAAGTAACTCCAAATAAGAAAAAGGATATATCTACACCCGATTTTATTAAGGATGTGGAATTTGGACCCGTAAGACCAAAATAAGTTTCTTTTAATAATTTCAAAATACCCTAAATTTTTGCCCCTGCAATAAGGGCCCTTAGCTCAGTTGGTTAGAGCAGTGGACTCATAATCCATTGGTCCGGGGTTCAAGTCCCTGAGGGCCCACACCGATATAAGCCTCGTTAAATGACGGGGCTTTCGTCTATCTAATAGCCACTTCCTAAATAAACTATAGTGAGCCTATCCCCCTATAGCCCTGCATTTGTGGGGCTTTTTTATTTATGATTTAGCTCCTATTTTATGTGTGATCTGGGTCACTTCTCATAGATATTAAATCTAATAACTTTTATTACCGAGCACCGAATGATCAAATCTCTCGATTTACAGCAGGCTCAATTTCTTCTTACTTTGATTCTGCTTCATTCAAAGTTTGGTAGAATAAGAAGAAAAAAGCTCAAGCGAGTGGTGTCCTTGGGCTTTTTTATTTATCGGGAAACCATATTAAGTTTACATATCTAATCAAGGAGATATAAATGAGTGAACAACCAAAAGATGATAAGCATTGGGAACAATATCGTAAGCCAAAAGGGACTGAAATGAAAAAAACAAAACCACTTATTAGAATTTTACTTGGAATTAGTTTGATAATGTTGATTACAGGGCTTAATCAATATTTTACTGATGTTATGGCAACAAAACATATTATTACAACTTGTATAGCTGTTATAATCTTCTTTTTTTTATTTTTTACAAAAATGATTCGTAGAGATACATTAATTCCATCATTAAAAGATTCTCTTCCATATTTCACAGCATGTTTTTTGATTGGCAGTGGTGGTTTAGTGCAAGTAGAATGGATGGTATTAGTACTTGCAGCCATTATTTTCATTGCAGATTTTGCAGGCGATGGCTGAGGGACTGAAACCTGAGTGTTTAAAAAACCATAAGTTTTATGGTTAATACTTAATTAGAGTAAATAATCCCCTATGATTCGCAGGCTAATAATATTATTACTTATTGTTGGGTGTGTTTATGGACACTATATGATGTTACATATTTTTACAATTGTTTGATATATTTTTAACGTAATTTATTACGTCGGACAAAGAAACGAAAGTTGCACTGTCAGACAATAAAGGCCCAACTTAGTTGATGGGCTTTTTCAATTCTTAGACAATACCTTCTCCAGCATATCATAGATAGATCGAATATAAATTAAAAAACCACACGCTTAGTAATTAGAGGTACTTACGGGGTATTTTGTTTCGGGATGGAATTGTGCTTTTAGGGTAATTTATAGGCTTGATATATTTATTACTGTGAATACTCCCCAAAATAAGATCATAGAAGCTTTAGAAGCAGAGGTTGCTAGACTTAAAACTCAACTTTCTGACACTGAAGATAGGCTTTTAAAGATGAGGGGAAAGTTTGATGATATGGCTATAAAGTTATACGGAGGGGGGCGTAATTAGGTGGACCAGCAATTCAGCGACGAACTCACTGACTTACTCATAAAACTTAAAAAGGGACATAGGGTAGATATGGGCAAAGTAATACATGGTCTGAGTGATGTAGAGCGTGAGATATTTATGAAAGCTATGGATCAGAAGAATAAAAAGCAGCGTGATGAATTTGAGGAAATGATTAAGGATAAAGATTAGAT
>CAJWYZ010000052.1 GCA_913049525.1 uncultured Fidelibacterota bacterium
GCATATCGGTAATTGTAGGTACATGATCAATGAGTACTGGGCATTCTTCCATACATGCACCGCAGGTGGTACAGGCCCATAATTCTTCAGGGGTAATTCTGCCGTTTATCAGATTCTGCTTTTTGCCAAAGCCCAGCGTATCATTATATAAATCTGCCCGGATGTCGGTAATAATTTTCATGGGGGAAAGCAGTTTACCGCTAGAGTGGGCCGGGCATACGGTGGTACACCTGGAGCATTCAGTACATGCCACAGAATCTAACAGTTGCTTCCAGGTAAAGTCTGATGATTTGCCTGCGCCCAGGGAAATTTCATCTTCATTCATATTTTCATCTTCCATGAGTGCAGTGACATTCATGGGGCGCAGATGCCCGCGCAGTTTTCGATTGGTGAGGGCAACATTTACCACAACGGCAATGGCATGAAACATTTTAGTGGTGGGAAGTATGGCAATAAAAATAAGTGAAACTATTGCATGGCTCCACCACAGGTTTGGTTTTAATTCTGCCCAGGTTTCAAGGGGGAGCAGATGGGTAATGGCATAGCCCATATAAGAATAGATTGCTGTTTCAGGCTGATCTGCCGCCAGGCGGGCGGCTTCTGCCAAAAAACCCCCAACGGCTACAATTAAGATGGCTATGAGTATGCCTGTATCTCCCAGAATATTTCCCCTGGCGGAAACAGATTTATGGGGCAGGGCCTCAGGTTTGTTAACGTGCCTTCTCCAAAGCGCCATGCATACGCCGGCTACCAGCATAATGCCCCCCGTATCATTCAATGCGGCAAACCAGGGGGTATCAAACCCCGGCAGGTAATTAAGCAGCCAACCCCGTGCAGTGAAAAAGTCTACCGTTGTGGCAAAGAAAAGCTCCATAAAGCCCCAGCCCATAAGAAAGTGCATAATGGAGCCGTAGGTAAAACGCTTTGAATAGACCTTCCGCTGGCCCACACCAAAACTCAGGCTGTTTAATAATTGGTGAAAGAAATTCAGGGGCCTATCTTCTGCTTTGCCGATACGGACAGTAAATAAACGCCTAAGGTTGTAGATGAGGTAGCCCATTGCAATAAATGCCAGTATATAAAACAGGGTGGGTACCTGATGAGGGGAGTGTTCGGTCATGCCTTAAATATTAGGTTTGAATACATGGATAAAATTAGAACATAAATAGAAAACAAAAAGCCCCCAGAATTGGGGGCTTTAATTATTTAAGTAAAAAAAATGTATAAATTAATACACCGGCATAGAATCATCTACCCGTTTGGCCCATTCATTAATGCCGCCAGTAAGGTTGGCAACAGATTTAAAATTCTGGTTGGCTAAAAATTCACAGATTTGGGCAGAGCGCACACCAGTACGGCACATGATAACATAATCTTCATCAGCGCTGAGTTCATCCAGCCTTTTGGGAAGTTCATTCATGGGTATGTGAACCGCGCCGTCTAGTTTAGATATTTCCAGCTCAAAATCTTCCCGCACATCTATAACAGTAGGGGCAGATCCGTTCTGCAGTACTTTATCTAATTCGGCTACATCCATTTCGCTGTAGTCAACTTTAACATCAACCGATTCAATGCCGCAGAATTGTTTATAGTCTATAAGCTCGGTTATGGTGGGGTTGTTTCCACACACTACACAGTCATCATTTTTCTTAATTTTCAGTTCATTAAATTCCATTGTGAGGGCATCAAACAGCAGAAATCGGTTCACCATGAGATCACCAATTCCCAGAATAATTTTCAGGGCTTCGTTGGCCTGGAGAGTTCCAATAATTCCTGGCAACACTCCCAGCACTCCACCTTCAGCACAGGAAGGAACCAATCCTGGAGGGGGAGGAGAGGGATACAAACAGCGGTAACAGGGTCCATTTTCATAATTGAATACAGATACCTGCCCATCAAAACGATAAATACTGCCGTAGACATTGGGTTTATCTAAAAGAACGCAGGCGTCATTTACCAGGTAGCGGGTGGGGAAGTTATCGGTGCCATCTACCACCATATCATAATCTTTAACAATATCCAGAGCATTTTCAGAAGAAAGTGCCACTTCATGGAGAATGTAATCAGTATGCGGGTTCAGATTTTTCAGCCGCTCTTTGGCGGATTCCAATTTTGATTTACCTTCTTGATCTACGCCAAAAAGTATCTGTCTCTGGAGATTGGAAATATCAACCACATCAAAGTCTACCATGCCAATGGTACCAACGCCAGCTGCCGCCAGATAGAGGGAAACGGGGCTGCCCAGCCCCCCAGCGCCCACCACCAGAACTTTTGCCCCTTTTATTTTTTTCTGCCCCTCAATGCCTACTTCAGGGAGTGATAAATGCCGGCTGTACCGAACAAATTCTTCTGAAGATAATTTGGGAGCTCCACCAGCGATAGATGGAATGATGCGCACATCAGCACCATCTTTTACCTCAGCATCCATGCCGCCTTTTTGTCGCACATCTTCACCATCAATGAAAATATTGACAAAATTTCTCAGGCTGCCATCTTCTTCAATTAAGTGGTTTTTTATTTCCGGATGTGCCTGAAACAGTTCGTTTAAAACTCCGCCAACCGTATTGCTGCTTACTTCTAACTTTGATTGTCCATCAGTAAACCGCCGTAAGGGTGATGGAATACGTAATTCACTTGCCATCTTATTTTTCCTCTTTTACTATTTTAATATTTTCTTCAATAAAAAATTTTCGGTCTTCATTTAATTGCCATGATCGGTAACTCACTGCCTTTCCGCTTTGAACGGAAATAATAATATAGCTGAACCCTGGCCAGGCATGGTCTCGGTCAAAATCTGAAGGTTTATCAGGATGGTCTGGGTGGGAATGGACAATACTGATAACAGATAAATCGCGCTCATCTGCTTCATCTTCTGCTTTCTGGTATGCCATGGGGTCAATGAGAAAACGCCGCTCCCGGTTTTCCTGTTTAGTGTTGGCAGCCGGGAGATATTCGAGGCTGAATGATTCATCTCCTTTAAAATTTCCCAATATAAATCCGCAGCATTCATGGGGAAATTCTGCTTCTCCATGAGCTGAAAACTGATCTATAATTTTCTGCGTCAAATTTATTGCGGACATATTAACTCCATAGTCCAGCACTGAAATAACGGTCGCCGAAGTCATTAAACAGGGTTACAATTCTTCCGGAATCAATTTTTTCCATAAGCTTAAAGCAGGCAGCTAAATAAGAACCGGAAGACTGGCCTGCAAAGATGCCATTTTTAGCTACCTTATTGCACCAGTGTTTGGCTTCGTCTGCAGTAACATAAATCCATTCATCCACAACGGTTTCATCAAAAATTTTGGGTACAATATCTTCTGGTGACCCCAGCGGCTTTAAGCCTTCAATTCCCGGCCAGACTTCCGGGCGGACTCCGTGAATTTTAATATTGGGGTAGACTTCTTTTAGGCGCCTTCCAATACCGGTAATGGCGCCGCCAGTTCCAACGCCGCCTACAAAATAGTCAAATTCTCCATCCATCTGGCTGATAATTTCTTCAGCAGTTCCATGGTAATGAGACAGCCAGTTATTATCGTTAGCATATTGATCACAGAGAAAATATTTATCCGGGTCAGCATCTACTAATTTATGTACATGGCGGAGGGCTTCATCATACCCCTCAATGGGGTCGGTTTCAATAATAGTGGTACCGTGAGCTTTCATCCGCTGCTTCCGCTCTAAGCTGGCATTACCGGGAATGACAATCTGCACTTTATAACCCAGGGCATTACCAATCATGGAGTAGGCAATTCCGGCATTTCCGCTGGATGAATCAATAATAATTTTGTCTTTAGTAAGTTCACCAGATTCTATGGCTTTGGTGAGCATTCTTTTAACAGGGCGATCTTTTAACGATCCGCCAGGGTTCATCCATTCGGCTTTAGCAAACAGAGAAAGGTTAGAATTAGGGGTAAGAAAACTCACATCCATTAATGGCGTGTTCCCAATAAGTTCTAATAAACCGACGTTTGTCATTGATTCTGTTTCCATATTTCTATATTAAAATTACACTATATTTATAAAAAAACCCCTTCTACTTTATCGGCAAAAGGGGTTTTAATTGAAAGCCTATTTAAACTATTAAGCTGGCAATTCACCTCCTCCATAAAGGCGACAACAACAAAGACCAGTGTCACTGTTTTTTACTACCACCATGTTTGAATAGGCTCGCTTCACGACGACAAATGTAAGTGTTTTGATTACATAAGGTCAAGAATTAAATTTTATTTATATTTCTTCGCTGAAATCAATAAGTACTTTCCCAAAATTCTTTCGATTTTGAATATATTCATGGGCCTTATCTGCCTTTGTAAAGGGGAATATTTTGTCAATCACCGGTGAGAGTTTATCTTCCTGAACCAGTTGAGATAAAGCTGCTACTGCCCTCTGAATTTTATCTTCAGCGCCTGCAAGTCTGCCCAGGTGATAGCCCATAATACTTTTGTTTTGACTCATGAGATCCATAGGTTTGTATTTGGGCATGGAAAAAACCTCCTTCATGGTGGTAAAAAAACTAAAGGTTTTACCCTTAACAAAATTCTGGTCACCATAAATAATAAGCTTTCCCATTTTGCTGAGACATTTATAACTGATTTTCCAATTTTCACCACCTACAGGGTCAATAATTAAATCTACGCCACGATTTTGGGTAAATTCCATTACTTTATTGTAAACATCTTCACCATTATAATCAATGCAGTGTTGAACGCCCATTTCATTTAATTTGGAATGTTTCCACTGAGATGCAGTACCAATAATATTCCCTCCCACAGCTTGAGCTAGTTGAATGGCAGCTGTACCTACTCCGCCGCCGGCTCCGTGAATGAGAATGGTTTCACCTTTTCTGAAATTCCCCAAATCAAACATCATCATATAGGCTGTCACATAAACCAGAGGGAATGCCGCCCCTTCTTCCATACTGAATTTCTCAGGCAGTGGCATTGCCAGTTTTTCATCAGAGCAGATATGGGTGGAATAACTATTGTATTTACAAAACAGCATCACCTTATCGCCGGGCTTAAGCCGGGTTACGTTTTTCCCTACAGACTCAACTACGCCGCATGCCTCAGCACCCAAAGTTGCCGGGGGTTTTGGAGCACCGGGATACAGGCGCATCCGTGCCATGATTTCCGAAAAGTTCACCCCAGTGAAATGATTACGTACTAAAACCTCCCCTTCACGCGGATTTGGATTTTCTTTCTCCCGTACCTGTAAAACATCTGGAGCACCGTATTTTGTAATAATTACTTCTTTCATATTTAATTTATTAATTTTGTGTTATTAAGCGTATTTCAATGGCAGCAGATTAAAAATAAAATTGGAAAAACCCCTTTGCCCATAAAATCATTTCATTAAAAGATCCGTCAAAAATGAAATATTGAATGAGGGCTATAATAAGGAATATATCAATAAGAATGAGCCCCTTTTTAAAATACCACTCCTTAAAAATTGCTTTATTAAAAAATGAACTATTTTGCTCTTCCATTTTATTTTCCAATTAATTCTAAAAATTCATCTTCTGAATATATGGAGATATTTAACTCCTCCGCCTTCTTTAATTTGGATCCTGCTCCTGGCCCTGCTACTAGATAATCCGTCTTACTGCTGACAGATCCGCTGGCTCTGGCACCCAATTTTTCAACCATAGACTGGGCATCCTTCCGGCTGAATTTTTCCAGACTTCCGGTAAAAACAAATGTTTTTCCGGTAAATTCAGATTCCTGTATTGGTTCTACTTCATCAAATTGAATCCCCGCCTGCAGGCAGGCAGTAATTACCTTTTGGTTGGTATCATCCTGGAAAAAGTTGATAATAGATTCGGCCATTATACCGCCGATTTCATGAATAGCTGTTAACGCTTCTATATCAGCATTCATTAGATTTTCAAGGTTTCCACCAAATGATTTTTCCAATACCTTTGCAGCATGCACTCCCACATTTCGAATTCCCAGTGCATGGATAAATCTTGCCATGGATGATTTTTTTGAAGCAGTAATTGCATCCATTATATTTTGAGCAGATTTTTCTGCCATGCGTTCCAACTCAGATAACTGATCTAGATTCAGGGAGTAAATATCAGCTACATTTTTCACTAAATTTTTTTCTACCAGCTGATCTACCAATTTGGTGCCGAACCCGTCAATATCCATACAGCCTTTAGATACAAAATGGTCAATTCTGCCCTTTACCTGAGCGGGGCATTCCATATTCTGGCAGCGGGCAACAGATTCTCCTTCAGGACGAAATACTTCATGAGAACAGACAGGACAGCTGGCTGGAATAACATAGGGAGTAGTATTTTCAGGACGCTTTTCTAAAATAACTTTCACCACCTCAGGAATAACATCCCCAGCCCGTTGTATGAGAACAATGTCACCTATGCGGACATCCTTCCGATCAATTTCATCCTGATTGTGAAGTGTTGCGTTAGATACCACCACTCCCCCAACGGATACCGGCTCCAATTTAGCAACAGGAGTTACTGCGCCGGTTCGGCCCAGACTTGCCTCAATACTTAAAATGGTAGTAGTAACTTGCTGAGATTTCAATTTTCCGGCTATGGCCCAGCGGGGTGAACGGCTGCGGACTCCCAATTCATCCTGATGGGAAAATGAGTTCACCTTGAAGACCACTCCATCAATATCATATTCTAATTCATTTCTGAATTTCTCCGCTTTTTCATAATACCCCATCAAAAAATCTACCCCTTTGCCAAACTCAATTTTAGGGTTTACCGGAAGCCCCCATTTTGGTAACATTTCTAATAGTTCTTTTTGACTTTGGAAAGTAACACCCTCTATTATGCCAGGTGCATAGCAGTAAATTCTGAGTGGACGATTTGCAGTTATTGATGAATCTAGCTGGCGCAGGCTTCCGGCAGCACAGTTACGGGGGTTTGCAAAGGCTTGTTCACCTTCTTCCAGCCGTTTATCATTCATTTTTTTGAAATCAGTATGAGTAATAAAGACCTCACCACGGACTTCCAGAATACGGGGAACAGGCACATTTTCGATTAAGGATAACGGAATGGCCCGAATGGTCTTCAAATTCTGGGTAATATTTTCTCCAGTGGTGCCATCTCCACGGGTGGAACCATGGGTGAACATCCCATTTTCGTATACCAACTCTACTGCCAGCCCATCTAACTTGGGCTCTGCTGCATATTCTATATCAGCCTCAAGACCTAAGCCCTTTTTTACCTGCGCATCAAATTCTTTAAGTTCATCTTTATTCATAGCATTTGCCAGAGAAAGCATTGGCAGCCTGTGATCTAGTGATTGAAATTCTGATAGTGGAGAGGCTCCAATTCTTTGAGTGGGAGAATCAGGGGCAATGAGCGTTGGGTTTTCATTTTCTAGTTTTTCCAGTTTCCGCATAAGCTCATCATATTCGCTATCTGAAACTACTGGATTATCCTGCACATAGTAGTGAATATTATGTTGGTTGATCTCCGACCGGAGAAGCTGGATTTGACGAAGGATGTCCATGACGGAAAATTAGGGTGATATGGATATTTTGACCTACAAATAAACTTTTTAAAAAAGCCGGAAAACAGATGTAATAGATTTTTGAATTATTAAAATAGTTAAAAAATAATTGAGAGATATTCAGGTAATTAAATAAAAATTATACCCTGTGAAATTCATTATTATTTTATTATTAACCACATTAATTAACAGTCAAACTATGGATATCAATATTTTAAATTCATTTCTATTTCATCCTCGAAAAGCCGCTGAATCACTTGGGGAAAATGATATGCTCATCCCTGTGAACGAAAATTCTAAAGTAGGCGTCCGGTTCCATTTGGTAAACCCCAAAGCGCCCAACATTTTATTTTTTCACGGCAACGGAGAAATTGCCCCAGAGTATGATGATATTGCCTCAGTTTATAATCAGAGAGAAATAAATTTTATTATTGCTGATTTTCGTGGATACGGATTTTCAACTGGTACGCCCAGTGCAGAAAATACCCAATCAGATGCACATATTATTTTAGATTTTTTACTTAAACACCTTGAAGAGAAAAATTATTCTGGACCACTGATTCTCATGGGGAGGTCATTGGGCTCAGTTTCTGTATTAGAATTATCACAGCGTTATCCTAAAGATTTTGCAGGGCTTATTATTGAAAGCGGATTTGCAGATGAAAAGCCCCTGTTTAAGCTAATTGGAATAACAGCAGATCAGGCAGGGTTTTCTAAAGAAGATGGATTTTTAAATGGGGAAAAGATAAAAAAATATATAGGACCACTTCTTGTTATTCATGCAGAAGAGGATCATATAGTACCATTTAGCCAGGGGCAGGATTTACATGATTCTTGTCCATCTAAAGAAAAGACATCCCTTTCTATACCAAATGCTAACCACAATAATATTTTAGAGGTAAGTTTTCAGAAATATTTTGAAGAGATTACTCGGTT
>CAJWYZ010000053.1 GCA_913049525.1 uncultured Fidelibacterota bacterium
ATCTTACCGGGGTATGCAATGCCTAATTCTGTTATCTCTCGTTTAAATATTCCACACCACATCTTAAGATTATTTATCTCTTTTGATACTTGATTTGTATCAGGTGGATTACCCCATTTTGAGACCATCTCAGAATAATAATAGGTTTCATGGGCATCCAAAATGCTGTCTGGAGCAGTGAATGAATATTGTAATTGGTAATATAAAACAGAGGTTAGGGTTATTGTAAAAACAAAAACTAATAAACCTAATCTTTTAAAAAGACTTTTCTGAAATCGTTGCTTTGACTTAATCCTTAGGTTCCCCAATGAATTTATAGCCTACACCATGAATTGTCTTTATAAATCTGGTGTTATTGGGAGTTTCGCCTAATTTGCCTCGCAATCGACTCACTAAAACATCAACTGATCGATCATAACTTTGCCAGGAAATTCCTCTTAGATTTTCAACTAAAAACTCTCTATCCAACGTTTCACTTGAATTTTCAATAAATAATATCAAAGCTTCATACTCAGTTGTTGAAAGTGATATCAGCTTTTTATCTAATAATACTTCCTGTTTATTTTTATCAATACTCAATCCCTTAAAATGTACATTTTCTATAATTGCCGCTGAAGAATGGGTTCTTCTTAAAATTGATTGAATCCGTGCAAGTAATTCTCTAGGCTCAAACGGCTTTGGTAAATAATCATCTGCACCTAATTCTAACCCAACAATACGATCCGTAACCTCTCCTCGTGCAGTAAGCATAATCACAGGAGTTGATAAATTTTCCCTAATTTTTCTTAATACCTGAAAGCCATCCATTCCTGGTAACATTATATCTAATATGATTACACTCGCTTCCTTTTTTTCCAGATATTCCAACCCTTCCTCTGGAGTATGTTTAGCAACAATTTTATATTTATACGAACCCAAAAACTCAATAAGTAATTCTGTTAATTGTACATCATCATCAATTATTAGTATTTTATCCATTAGGCATTTCCTTTCACTGTTTTGGACATTTTCTGCCCAGATATTTCATTTTTCATACTGTCAATTTTCCTTTGAAAATCACTGTCAGCTATTGCTTTTTTATCAATATTTTTACAGGCATGAATAACGGTGGAATGATCTCTTCCACCAATATGTATCCCAATATTTGCCAGAGATGCATTGGTTAACTCCTTAGATAGAAACATGGCCAATTGTCGTGCAAGTGCAACTTCCATTGTACGGCTTTTCCCCAGGATTTGTCTTTCACTAATTTTCATTTCTCTACAAACATATTTAACAATTTGATCAATGGACAAATCAGTAAATGAATTTTCTCCCAACAAATTTTTTAGAACCCGTTGAGCCAAATTCATAGTGATATCTTCTCGGCGGAGAGACGAAAGCGCCAATAATTTTACCAACGCTCCTTCCATTGCACGGATATCTCCTGCTATTGCTTCTGCTATAAATTCGGTTACATCATAGGGAATTTCCAATCCATCATCTTCAGCCTTTTTCATCAAGATTGCAATTCTTGTTTCTAAATCGGGTGGCTGAATATCCACCACAAGCCCGGATTGAAACCGAGAAATTAAACGATCTTTCAATCCTTTTAACTCACTTGGATGGCGGTCTGTTGTCAATACAATTTGTTTACCTTTTTGAAATAAATCATTAAATAAGTGAAAAAATTGTTCTTGAGTTTGTTCTTTAGATTGGAAAAACTGAACATCATCCAATAATAGCATATCTATATTTCTATAGGTGCTGATAAAGTCTGTAGAGCTATTTTTCTGAATAGAACTGATGAAATCTAACATAAACTTTTCACTGGTGAGGTATACCACGCGCATATTCCCATTCTGCCTGATGAGTTTATTCCCTATTGCCTGTAATAGATGGGTTTTCCCTAGACCGGGACTGCTATAAATAAGAAGCGGGTTATAGGGGGTTTGGCCGGGAGTATCTGCAACAGATAATGCTGCAGCCTTAGCAAATTGGTTACTTTTACCTTCAATGAAATTTTCGAAAATATAGCGGGAATTCAACTGGGATTTTCTTTGATATCCCTGAGGAACTGGCTTTTCCTTGGCGGTTAAAGTCGGTATTTCATCAATGTTTTTATCACTGATTACTACACTATAATTTACAATGAGTGGATGATTTGCGTTTTCCTTTAAAGCATTATCGATGAGGTGACGATATTTTGCTTCCAACCACTCATAATGAAATTGATTGGGAACCTGAAGTGTAATTCCCTCTTCATTTAGGTTTGTTGCAACCACTCCATCAAACCAGGTTTGAAATGCTTGTTCTTGAATTCTATCCTTGATATATAACAAGCACTTTCCCCAAAGCTCGTCCTTATTTAAACTAAATTGGCCAGGTGATTGTTCGGCTATATTGTTCATGTTGGTAACCATAATATAAAATTCACCCCTAAAATTCGGGTATTAAGTCCACTTAAAACAAGTTGAAAACATACAGAATTGTTATTTAAACCAATTGTAATTTACCAGTGAATGTTTGGAGTGGAAATACTATTATTAACGATTTTAATAATTACCGTTACCATTTATAAAAAAAATTGGGTGCCGGTATCTCCCCCTTTTTACTCAACTGGGAAACTAGTAAAAATAGGACATCGCGGAGCACCATCGCTCGCCCATGAAAATACTTTGGACTCCTTCAGAAAAGCCATTGATACAGGGATGGATGGTATAGAATTAGACGTTCAATTTTCTGCTGATAAAAAATTGGTGGTATATCATGATTGGAGCGTAGAATGTGATTCAGGGGAAATAGAATTAATCAAAAATTTGTCATGTTCAGAAATTCAGAAGATTTCATTAAATGGTAATGAGCAAAATAAAATACCCTTACTTGCCGATGTATTGGATGTCCTCAATAAAAAAATTATCATAAATATTGAAATAAAATCTGCCCATATTATTAATACCAATATTGAAAAAAATGTTTTAGAATTAATCAAAACATATGGATTCGAAAATAACTGCGTCATATCCAGTTTTAATCCCTTTATTATCAGGCGAATCAAAAAAATTGATCCAAAAATATTAACTGCTTTTCTATGGAGTAAAAATGATCCTCAGTTTATTATAAATACTCCACTCTGGGTTTGGATATGCCGACCAGATGGATTCCATGCCGACATTGATTATCTGGATGAACAATTAATAAATTGGGCTACCAGAAAAAATATGTCTATTTTAACTTTTACTGTAATGACCAAAAAGCAATTAATAAAATCTCAGCTTTGGGGATTGGACGGTGTTTTTATGGAGGATCCGTATCTAAATTAACACCCGCATTCTTATAATTGCCTAAATTATAAGAGTTAAATTCCATATTAAAATATGATTTCAGACACTTTATCAAAGTTAGAGTCTTTAAAAAAAGAACGTAATGCTGTGATTTTGGCACATTATTATCAAGATCCTGACATCCAGGATGTAGCTGATTTTGTTGGGGATAGTCTTGCTCTGGCACAATATGCAGTGAAAACAGATGCAGATGTCATCCTTTTCTGTGGTGTTCATTTTATGTGTGAAACTGCCAAAATATTAAATCCGAACAAACGGGTAATATTGCCTGATATGGATGCGGGTTGTTCTCTAGCAGATTCCGCTTCTCCTAATAAGTTTAAGACCTGGGTAGATTCTCATCCGGATCATGCGGTAATCACTTATATTAATTGCTCTGCAAAAGTAAAGGCCGTATCAGATATTATCTGTACTTCATCCAACGCTGAAAAAATCATCAATAGTCTGCCGGAAGATAAAAAAATTATTTTTGCTCCTGATAAATATTTAGGGGCATTCCTCCAGAAAAAAACTGGGCGTGATTTATTATTGTGGGATGGCTCCTGCCAAGTTCATGAAATATTTTCAGAAAGAGAACTTGTTCGATTGAAAACTCGGAATCCAGATGCTCTTGTGCTTGCACATCCAGAATGCGACGAGAATATACTGCGCCATTCAGATCATATAGGCTCCACAACTTCTATTATTAAATTTGCTTCTGAATCTAATCTCGAAAAATTTATCATTGCCACTGAACCGGGAGTTATACATCAAATGGAAAAAGAAAGTCCCAATAAAACGTTTATTCCTCTTCCTACAAATGATGGCTGTGCCTGCAATGAATGTCCCCATATGCGTCTAAACACAATTGAAAAAATGGTTACTGCTCTTGAGACTATGTCTCCCGAAATTATTTTATCAGAAGAGTATCGACTCAAAGCACTGGCTCCTTTAGAAAAAATGTTGGCACTCAGTTGATCGAATACCCTCAACATAAAAAACTTTCGGATGAATATATCATTGGGAAAATTGCTTACTTTTTAGCGGAAGATATTCCAAATGGTGATATTACTACCGAAAGTACAACTGCTGACAATTCTGAAATAACTGCTGAAATCCACGCAGCAGAAAAACTTATTTTTGCTGGAAGTGAAATTATTCCTCATTGCTTTGGAGAAAAATGCCAGGTGACGATTAATCATAAAAATGGTTCTATGCTCTCAAATGGCGATGTAATTGGGGCAGTTACGGGTTCAACCAGAGAAATACTTTCTCGTGAAAGAGTAATGCTGAATTTAATCCAACGGCTATGCGGTATCGCTACCCTCTCCCATGAATATGCAGAAATTGCAAACCCCTTTGATGTGAAAATTTTAGACACCAGAAAAACAACTCCCGGATTACGCTTATTTGAAAAATATGCCGTAGCAATTGGTGGAGCTTTCAATCATCGGCTCAATTTATCCCATGGAATTCTTATCAAAGATAATCATATAATTGCTGCAGGATCCGTAACCAATGCCATTGAATCTGCTAGAAAAAAAGACCTCCATTTACCATTGGAACTTGAAGTAGATAATTTTGATCAAATCCATGAAGCTTTAAAAACAGGAGTGGACGGATTCTTATTGGATAATATGAAACCTGAGACAATCAGGTCTGCTGTTTCTATTATAAGGGCTTCCCAAAATGGGGAAGATGTGTTTATCGAAGCTTCCGGTGGAATCACCTTAGAAAATATCCTCCCTTATTTGGATACTGGAATCAATGCCATTTCCATTGGGGCTCTAACCCATCAGGCAATAAGTAAAAACATTCGGCTGGACTTTATTTCATGAATCCTTCAATTAATACAGATGTTTTGGTTATTGGCAGTGGATTATCAGGCGCCACGGCAGCAATTACCGCTGCAGATGCGGGGAAAAATGTAACCATTATTACAAAATCTCCCCAGTTAAAAAGTGGAAATACACCAAAGGCACAGGGCGGAATTGTTTATAAAAACAGTACCGATTCCATAGAGAAATTGAAAAATGATATTATGAAAGCGGGTGATAACCATTCCTGGGTTGATGCTGTAAATTTAATTTGCAACGAAGGTCCTCCATTAGTTAAAAAAATACTCATTGACCGATTTAAAGTGGCATTTGACACCGGTGATTCTATGGGAGATAATGGTGATAATCTTTGCCGAACAAAAGAAGCTGCCCATTCAGAATCTCGTATTATTTATAGCAAAGACAAGACTGGTGATTCCATTCAAACTGCCATATTGAGTGAATTAGAAAAACATCCTAAAATTTCAATCATTACCAATATTACAGCCATTGACCTTTTAACATTATCACATCACTCTATAATTTCTACAGACATCTATAAAAAACCAGCCTGTTTCGGTGCCATTGTATTGGATAATATCACTGGAACGGTGTCCTCAATTTATTCTCAAAGAACTATATTGGCAACGGGGGGATTGGGACAAATTTTTCTCCATTCCACCAACCCGGACGATTCTATAGGGGATGGTATTGCAATGGCATGGCGGGCGGGTGCCAGATGTTTTAACCTCCAGTATATCCAATTTCATCCCACAACTCTATTCAGTGGGTCCAGTCGGTATTTAATCTCCGAAGCTGTTAGGGGAGAAGGTGGGATATTAATTGATGAAAATGGAAATGAGTTTATGAATCAAATCCACGAAAAAGGAAGTTTAGCTCCACGGGATATTGTTGCTAGAAACATCCATCAGAAAATGTTAGACACGACTCTTCCCTGCATGTATTTGGATATTTCATTTAAGGATAGCGACTGGATAAAAAATCGATTTCCTTCCATTTATAAGGGCTGTATGGATGCGGGGATTGATATGACAATAGAACCCATTCCCATAGTTCCAGCTGCACATTATATTTGCGGAGGTATTGGCGTTAATCTGGAAGGCCGGACTTCTGTAAAACGCTTATATGCAGTGGGTGAAGTTTCCTGTACCGGTGTTCATGGAGCCAATCGCTTGGCAAGTACTTCACTATTGGAGGCTTTAGTATGGGGTTACCATGCAGGAAAAGATGCGGCCATTTTTAGAGATGGGGATGATCATTTCCCAGAGATTGAAACCTGGGTAGATGAAATTGATGAAATTGATCCGGCACTAATTGCACAGGATTGGCTCACAATAAAAAATACCATGTGGAATTATGTAGGATTAATTCGTACCCGTCAAAGACTCCACCGTGCTCGAACTATTATGCGGAACCTTCAAACAGAAATAGAAGATTTCTATCAGAAAGCCAGATTGACTCCAAGCATTGTGGGGCTGAGAAACGGGGTTCAGACTGCTATTGCAATTATTGCCGCAACTCTGGAGGCCAGAGAAAGTATTGGCACCCACTACCTCCTGGAAGACAAGGAATAATTGTTATTTTCTGCATAAACCATCTGTATTGAGCGACAGTCGAAGCATGTTGATTCCGGGATAAACACGATTAATACGCTCTATGTTTAGAGTAAATTAGCAATTATGTAAATCTGATAAAGAATAGGTGAAATTATCGATAAGGCGAGTTTGTCCTAATAACGCAGCTACACTTACTAGAATTTCCCCTCCTAATTTCCCCTTAATTTCTTCAAGTGTGTTTCTATTTGCCACTGATACATAGTCGATCTTAAACTGGGGTTCACTATTAATAATTTTGGTTATCTTATTCTTTAATTTTTCGCAATTGAGTTCGCCATTTTTTAGTAGGGTTTTTCCGCTTACTAGGGCTTTAAAAATGGTAGCAGCAACTGAATATTCATGTTCCGTTAAATATTTATTTCGAGAGCTCATTGCCAATCCATTTTTCTCTCTAATTATTGGACAAGAAACAATCTGAATTGGATATTGTAAATCTGAAACCAATTTATTTATGATACAAAGTTGCTGGAAATCTTTCTTGCCAAAAAATGCATGGCTTGGTTCAATAATATCAAATAATTTTGCAACTATAGTGGTTACACCTTTGAAAAATCCGGGGCGGCTTTTCCCTTCTAAAAGGTTAAACAAATTATTATTATAATTTCCTGTATTAATTCCATCAGGATACATTTCAGTGTTGCCGGGCAAGAAAGTACAGTCTATTTTATAATTAGATAGTTTGTCTAAATCTGATTTTATCGTTTGGGGGTACGTATCTAAATCTTCACCTTGGGCAAATTGAGTTGGATTTATGTAAATACTCACAATTGTATTTTCACAAGTATTATTTGATTCTGATACTAAGGATAAATGGCCCTCGTGCAGGGCGCCCATAGTAGGTACAAACCCTATGGAGCCTGAAATATTCTCCCGCCATTTTCGGAATTCCTTAATGGTGGAAATTTTCTTCAATAATTAGTGCGTTTTTTCGAGATGGATATTACTGTTAATGAAGTGTTCTTTAGTGGGAAAAGTTTTTTCTTCAACTTCATTTTTATATTCTGCGAGTTTATGTTGAATTTCAACTCCAAAGTTGCCATATCGTTTTGCATGCTTCGGAGAAAAATCACCATATAAACCTAAAATATCATGGTACACTTGAATTTGACCATCACAAAAGGGACCTGCGCCAATTCCAATGGTTGGTATGTCTAATAAATTAGTAATTCTATCGGCTAAATCCCCGGGTATTCCTTCCAGAACCACAGCAAAAGCGCCACTTTCCTGAACTGCCTCTGCATCTTCAATAATTTTTTTTGCTTCCAAAATTGACTTTCCTTGAATTCTATATCCAGAACTCAGATTATACGATTGGGGTAATAATCCCACATGTCCCATTACGGGAATGCCTGCATCAATAATTGCCCTTATTTGGGATGTATAGGGAACTCCACCTTCCAGCTTAATGGCTCCTGCCCCCCCTTCTTTAATAAATCTACCTGCATTTCGAACGGCATCTTCCACAGATGCTTGATAGGACATAAATGGCATATCCGCAACTACCAACGCCTTTTTCGTACCCCGGCATACAGCCCTCACCAAAAATAGTAATTCATCCATTGAAATTGGGATTGTATTCTCCATCCCATACACTA
>CAJWYZ010000054.1 GCA_913049525.1 uncultured Fidelibacterota bacterium
CCCATGGAATTCTATACGATGACGGAACTTTCGACCTGTTTATTTCTGAAAATAAAATTCCTGATGGATTTAATGAACATGTGGGTGAAAATGTAAATGTATTTGCACCCAATCAGATTCAATCTCGTTTGGCTAATATTTCAGGCGAAAATATTCAATTTGATGCTGCCAACAGTAATGTATGGGTAAACGATTTATTATCTTCAGCTAATCTGACTGTCATAGAAAAAGAAGATCCCTGTACTTTACCAAAAGCCTGTAAGAATTCGGTAGAAATTGAAGGAATGAAAAATTGCCATATCCGGGATGCTGTAGCTGAATGTAATTTTCTGGCTTGGCTGGATAAAGAAGTGGATTCCGGCAATTTATATGACGAAGGTGTATTAGCTGATAAACTGGATTCGTTCCGGGCTGATCAAGACAAATTTAGAGGAATCAGTTTTGGAACCATATCAGCAGCGGGAAGTAATGCTGCCATGTGTCACTATAGTCATAAAAATTATGATACTCCCGGTAAATTAGAAATGGATACCGTATATCTGGTAGATAGTGGTGGTCAATACTTAGATGGCACTACAGATATCACTCGAACGGTAGCCATTGGGAACCCTGATAAATTCACAAAAAAGGCATTTACCTTAGTACTAAAAGGCCATATTTCTTTGGGGTCAGCACAATTTCCCGAAGGCATTGCTGGCCAGCACCTCGATACCTTTGCCCGTCAGCACCTTTGGAAAGAAGGCCTAGATTTTGATCACGGCACAGGCCACGGTGTTGGCTGCTACCTCAATGTCCATGAAGGGCCTCATCGTATTGGGAAAGGGACCAACAAAGTTCCCCTGAAAGAAGGGATGGTGGTATCTAATGAACCTGGATATTATGAAGAGGGAAAATTTGGCATTCGTATTGAAAATCTCATTTTTGTAAAACAAATAGATGAAGTAAAAGGCAAGAAACTTTTGGGTTTTGAAAATTTAACTTTCGTACCCATTGATACCCGATTATTAGATCATTCCATTTTAACAAAGCCAGAAAAGGACTGGCTTAATAATTATCACAGAAAAGTATTTGAAAAGATAAGCCCATTTGTTGCGGGCGATGTCTTAGATTGGCTGGAGAATGCAGTAAAAGTGATTTAACAAATTTGGTAATGCAGTTAGGTAGAAAAATAGCGCTGATAATCTATTTATGGCTTAGTACCCTACAACCGCCTGACATCTACTTCCAGCCTTACGATTATCATATCCTTATATCTTTTAGTCTACCCTAATTACGAAATTAATGTACTGCCTGCTGTGGACTCGACAATATGCGCCTTTCCCCCAACTTTTTCTATGGCTTCAGCCACTGCTTCAGGGTTTTTCGGGGCATAAGCAAACATACAACCCCCACCGCCTGATCCATTAATCTTGCCACCTAAAGCTCCGGCATTCAAGGCAGCTTCCAACATAGCTTCGATCTTAGAAGTGCTTACTTTAAGTACATCCCGCAGGATAGTATGGTGCTTTGTCAGCAATCTACCAATTAGTGGGTAATGGGGATGTATAGATTGTAGCTCTGCCAACGCTTGCCTGAGAATATCTCGGTTTTTGATTGTACCTTGGAGTATCTCCAAATCATTATCAGAGAGGGCTTCAGCAAAATGAGTTATTTCACTCACGTCAATAGAATTCAGGCTAAACTCAGGTTTATTATTTTTTAATTTATTGATTATTTTCAAACGACTGTTTTTACAGCGATGTAAGGTTCCCTGAGTATCCTTCTTCTCCATGGAGTCTCCCAAGACAAATGTTCCAGGTATTGGATTCAAAGGAGTTGCTGTTATTTTCGGTTCAGACTCCAGATACAGCATACCTCCCAGTGAAGTTGTGTACTGATCCATCAT
Organism: uncultured Fidelibacterota bacterium; assembly: GCA_913049525.1. Classification (GTDB taxonomy): domain Bacteria; phylum Fidelibacterota; class Marinisomatia; order SCGC-AAA003-L08; family D37C17; genus D37C17. The sequence continues at coordinate 1,886 of CAJWYZ010000054.1, forward strand.
GCCGCCAGATTCGCTAAATTCCAATACCTCGGCTTTATAAGCAAGTTCAGCAATTTTATCTGGCTGTAAGTTAATAGGCTCGTTTGCCATTTGAGAGAGAAACTGTATCCAGCCCACCATAATGGAAGAGGAACTGCTACAGCCGGCTTGAATGGGAATCTCGCTGGTGACTTCCACATCAAACCCTACAGAAAATTGGAGACCTTCATCCTGACATACTTTGATCCCAGATTTATAATAATCTCTCTCATTGGTGTAGCTGATATCATCCAGAGAGAAGCATTCAGTTTCATTGATATCTGGCTTATTAATTATGACCTCTTTTCCCCGGTTCTTCGACCCTTTTACCCTAGAATAAAGCGATACCGCCATTGCAATTACAGGTAACCCTAAATAATCCTGATGCTCACCAAAGAGACAGATACGGCTAGGGGTTTGAATGTTCAAGGGAATATTACTTTTTAGGAATCACTGCCAATGTCAAGCGGCTCACACAGATAAGATCACCTGAATCATTACTGATTTCGATATTCCAGACTTGGCTTTTTTTACCAATACGAATGGGAGTGGCTTTTCCATAAACCCATCCATCCCGAGCCGATTTTAAATGATTGGCATTAATTTCTATTCCAACTACGGTTTCATTATTTGGATACACCTTTATACCACCTGCAATACTACCCAATGTTTCAGCTAAGGCTGCAGACGCACCCCCATGCAGCAAGCCAAAGGGTTGGATCGTTCTTTCATCCACAGGCATTTTTCCGCAAATAAAATCATTATCTATATCCGTTATTTCAATGCCAATAGTGGAGGTCATGGTATTTTGAATACTATCGTTTACCCGTTGAATCTTTTCATGTTTATCCATTTTATCCTATTGGTTATTTGAATCGTTTTTTTAATCTAAATGCTGCCAACCCACCCATTATCAATAACATTCCTCCGGATGCAGTTTCCCCATAAATTAATTGTCCTGTACCCAATAAAAAACCATACACAGCAATACAGCCTAGCAACATGGCGACAATACCATTTAAAACAGACCAGGGCTCAGGGTTACCGGACTCTCGAAATTTATTCCACCCCAACCCCCCTGGGTTCACCTTTTTTACAAATTTCCGCAGTATTTCTTCATCATCAGGTGGTGTTAGAAATGTTGCTCCTATCCAGACAATAGTTGTGATAACTGCACCAATTGTAATTTTCTGCCAACCTTCTAAGCCCGTATTGGCAAAGTTAAAATATCCGGCAATAAACAGTGAACTGACCATGGCAACAATTTCTGTATAAGCATTGATGCGCCACCAAAACCACCTCAAAATATAAATCAAACCTGTTCCTGCTCCAAGCATGAGCAGCATATCAAATGCCTGCCCAGCGTTGGTGAGCATCAGTCCTAGCCCTCCTCCAAGTACAATGGAAATTACCGTAAACATCCTTCCAACCCGCACCAGTTGCTGTTCTGATGCATCCGGTTTGATGAAACGGTGGTAGAAATCGTTTACCAAATAGCTGGCTCCTAAATTCACCTGAGTGGACATGGTACTCATAAATGCTGCAATGAGTGAGGCTGCTACCAATCCAAGTAAGCCTGATGGCAACAAGGTCAACATAGCTGGATAGGCTACATCATGCCCTAGTTTATCTGTAGATAGATTAGGGAATGCGGTCTGTAAATCTTTAAGTTCCGGGAAGACAACTAATGATGCCAGAGCTATGAGTATCCAGGGCCAGGGTCGCAGGGCATAATGGGCAATATTGAAGAGGAGTGTTGCACCAACAGCGTTAGATTCATCTTTTGCAGAAAACATACGCTGAGCTATATAGCCACCACCGCCAGGCTCGGCTCCAGGGTAATAACTAGCCCACCATTGTACAGCCAGAGGCACCAATAAAATCGGCACCCAAATATTGGGATCAGACATATCCGGGACTAATGCAAGTTTGTCTACTACATTACTATGGTGCAATAAATTTGTAAGTCCACCAATTTGCGGCAATCCAAGAATGTACACCATTCCCCAAATAGAACCTATCATGGCTAAGGTAAACTGCACAAAGTCCGTTATGATAACTGCTTTCAAACCACCCAGGGTTGAATATGCCAGAGTGATGGAACAGGCAATAGTCAGTGTCATCCAGCCTGGTATGCCTAGAACAATTTCACCGAACTTCACCGCTGCTAGACTCACTGCTCCCATAACCAAAACATTAAAAACCAACCCAAGATATAATGCCCGAAAACCTCGGAGAAAAGCCGCTGCCTTGCCACTATATCGAATTTCATAAAATTCAATATCTGTTAACACTCCAGAACGATGCCATAGTTTGGCGTACACGAAAACCGTCAGCATTCCCGTTAATAGAAAAGCCCACCATACCCAGTTACCACTAACCCCCTTTTGGCGGACTAAGCCCGTTACCAAATTGGGTGTATCAGTGGAAAAGGTAGTAGCTACCATTGAAATGCCTAAAAGCCACCAGGGCATATTCCCACCAGCAAGGAAAAATGAACGGGTATCTTTTCCAGCTTTTTTAGATGCCCAAACTCCAACCGCTAAGGAGAGTAGTAAATAACCCCCTATAATTATCCAATCTAATGTTGATAAAATCATATTACATTTCGTCCGTTAATCCAAATATGGGTTTATTGGTTTTCCATTTTCCCCTGGTGAAATCAGGAATTTCTACTGAAGCAGAGTTATTGGAGATGGATTCCTCTGATAATGGGCAAATCACTGATAAACTCACTGCATCATAGACATCAATAGGGGGAGGGACATTCTGCTTGATAGATTCAATAAATGCTCTCAGGATGAAAAAATCCATACCTCCATGACCTGAACCGGAAGCCTGCTCTTCAAATCGCTTCCACAAAGGATGATCATATTCCGTCATATATCCTTCTTCAGATTCCCATACGTGTTCCTTTGGACTTCTACCTTCAATATAAATGGAATCATTATCCCGCATCCAAATACCTTTGGTTCCCTGTACCCTGAAATTCAAACTATATGGTCGAGGAGAATTGGTATCATGACTGAGCATGATAGTCTGCCCATTAGCACATTTTATCACCGTAGTCACAATGTCCCCCAACTTAAATTCTACTTTTGCATTTGGGTGAAATTTGCCGCCAAGTTTTACAATATAATTATGCAACCCCCTGCTTTGAGTGGCTGTAGAGGTCAAATATACCATTCTATTGCCTCTATTAATATCCAACATGGTACTCACAGGTCCCAAGCCATGGGTTGGATATAAATCTCCGTTTCTATCTATAGAATGTTGAGTGCGCCACTCTGATTCCGAATACCCCTTTTTACCAAATTCAACACCGCCCCCATAAGGCTGCACCCCATCATTAAATTTTACATGGCGCAAATCATGTTGATATCCACCCTGACAATGCAATAGCTCACCAAACAAACCCTGTCGCACCATATTCAGAACCGCAATCACATCCCGACGGTAACATACATTTTCCATGATCATGCAGAACTTTCCGGTTTTCTCAGATGTATCAACCAAGCTCCAGCAGTCATCAACTGTGATAGCAGCTGGGACTTCTGTTCCCACGTTTACTCCGGCGTTCATAGCCTCCAAAGACATCTGTGCATGCCATTCCCAGGGAGTAGCAATATAAACACCATCCAATGCTTCATTAACCAGCATATTGCGAAAATCTTCATCTCCATTTTTGTATACTTTGGGTTCAGGCTTACCAGCATCTTTCAATATTTTCAGAGCTGATTGAATCATTTCCTCGTCAATATCGCAAATAGAAACAATATCTACTTCAGGATATTTTGCCATCAACCACAATACCCATTGACCACGTAATCCCGTGCCAATAACTCCTATATTGACTCGCTTTTTTGATGTGAGTTTACTGAATGCTACATTTGGCAAAATGGTTGCCCCTAATCCTGCAAGTGTTGAAGTTTGAATGAATTTTTTACGCTTCATAATTCTCCCTGATTTCCATGGAGAAAAAATACCAGCTTTAGATGGAGGTATAGAAGAATCATTTTATTTATTACTTGTTGTCGTCAAGTTAATTTTATTATACAGTCGTTTTCACTCCAAATCTTGTGTAAATTACAGCAGGAATTTTACATCAATTTTTATAACTAAATTTCGGAATTCTATATGTCAGACCAATCAAAATTAATATGGTTTAATGGGAAAATTGTACCTTGGGAAGAAGCACAAATTCACGTAATGTCACACGTTCTGCATTATGGCAGTGGTGTTTTTGAAGGAATCAAATGCTATAGTACACAGAATGGTCCTGTAATTTTCAGGTTGGATGATCATATAAAACGACTATTTGAATCGGGAGAAAAATATGGTATAATTATTCCTTATTCTGTAGATGAATTAATCAAAGCTTGCTTGGATATTGTAAAATTGAATGGTTTTGAAAATTGCTATATTCGGCCCATTGCATTTTATGGCTATGACACCTTAGGCGTCCATCCAAAGAATTGTCCCGTAGAAGTAGCGGTAGCCAGCTTTTTCTGGGGCGCATATTTAGGTGAAGATGGATTGACCAACGGTGTTAATATCACTGTTTCCCCGTGGAAAAGGTTATCTTTGGAATCTTTCCCTTCTTCTACAAAAGCTTCTGGTCAATATTTAAATTCAATGCTTGCTGTTCAGGATGCCCGTAAAAGAGGATATGATGAAGCTTTATTGTTAAATCAGGATGGATTTGTTGCTGAAGGTTCCGGACAAAACATATTTATTGTAAAAGATAATAAAGTTATTACAAATGGGGAAAATGCTTCCATTCTCATGGGGATTACCCGAGAAACAATCATTCAGCTATGCCATGATTTAGAAATTGATATTCAAATTATGGATATTACACATGAAATGCTTTTAAATGCTGATGAAGCCTTTTTTACAGGAACCGCCTCTGAAATAACCCCCATCAGCTCAGTAGATGATTCATCTATAGGCAATGGAAAACCAGGAGAAATAACCCTGAAATTGAAGAATTTATATTTGGATATTATTCATGGTAAAATGAGTCAATATACCCATTGGCTCTCGCCTATTCAATGCACCAACGATTTAACTCCTTCTGTTGCCGAATAAACTTATTCAAAAAGAAATTATTTAAATTTCCCTGCTCATTCTTGAGTTAAAAATAGTAATTCCATGGTTTGATTTAATCGTGAAAAAGTAGACTTACGCCTCAAACACATCCGTTTTCCAAATATCAAAACCAAAATCACCAACAGGATCCACCTGTTCGCTTGGGATGGATTCTACAAATTTCTGTAATCGTTTATGATGATGAACTACTTCTCCGATTATAATAACAGCTGGAGTTTTTATAGATTCTCCTTTTAATGCTTTTTCAACTTTTTCCAACGTTGATAAAAATATCGCTTGAGAAACCATAGTTCCATTCTGGACAATTGCCAAGGGAGTTGAACCTGGCTTTCCGTTCTCAACGAGGGCAGCTGCAATTTTGCTGATATTTTTAACACCCATATAAAAAACCAGCGTTGAGTCCAAATCTGCCAAGGCTCTCCAATTATGCCGTCCATTTTTCTCACATTGATGTCCAGTAATGAGTGTTGTACTCTGTGCTTCATTTCGAGAGGTTAATGGAATACCGAACCCTGCCGCAGCACCTAATCCGGCGGTAATACCTGCAATCACTTCAAACGTAATACCTGCTGTGGTCAATGCTTCCGCTTCTTCAGCACCCCTGCCAAATATGAAGGGGTCACCCCCCTTTAAGCGTACTACTATTTTACCCTTGTTGGCTTCTTCAATTAATAGGCTCTGAATGGTATCTTGGCTTACAGAATGTTTTCCTTCACGTTTACCTACAAATATCTTTTCTGCATTAGTATTAATCTCGAATACTAAATGAGGATGGACCAACGCATCATGTAAAATCACATCTGCACTTTGGATAGCATGTAACCCTTTAACCGTGATAAGTTCAGGATCTCCTGGTCCGGCACCAACTATAAAGACTTTCCCACGTTTAGCCTGTTTTTGAATGAATTTATTTTGAGAATCTTTTACCAATTTCTCCATTACCAGCTGTTTCTCTGAGTAGGATGATATTGAATTGATTATTTTTTTCCTCTGCAAGGCCAATTTTTCTAATGCCTTGCCCCACATCCCTTTAGATGTATTAGAAATATGATCCCTAATATATTTACCAAATGATGGGCATTTACCATTGGTAGAAATGGCTACTTTTACATCCCCATCCTGAAAAACAGAACCCATATAAAAAGTACATAGCGATGGCTGATCAACAACATTTACCGGTATGCCATTTTTCTGGGAGTCCTCATATATTTGTCGGTTCACATTATCATCATCTGTTGCAGCAATTATTAATTTATAACCTTTCACATCATTTTCTCGATAAATAGC
>CAJWYZ010000055.1 GCA_913049525.1 uncultured Fidelibacterota bacterium
GCTATTAAACGAAAATAACGGTACCATTGATGACCCTCGTGTGTTGGCAGCCTTTTATAAGCTCCAGGGAGATGTTGCTCGTAATGAGGCCGATTTTGCATCTGCAATAAAATATTTTCAGAAAGCACAGAATATTGGTTCTGAAAACCAGTCGCAAGTTGATTGTCAGCTAAATATTGCATCTACCTTTTTAGCGCAGAATAATTATGAAAATGCAATCCAGACTTTACAGGAAATAATTGATAATAGCGATGTTGGGTTTAATGAAAAAAATATCGCTGAAGAACTCTTAGCATATGCAAAGCAAAAAATGAGGATATAATCCTTGTAAAAAACAGGAATATATCTATAAATTTTGAGTAGCGGAAAGTGGGCATTGTACCCACTTTCTTATTTTATAGACATATCAAAGCTAATTTTAAGATAGAGGTAAAAATTGATTAACAAAGATATTATTGAAGCCTTTACCATGCTGGCGAAGGAAAAAAATATTGATCGTACTAATTTAAGTACGATTATTGAAGATATTTTTATGGCACTTATCCATAAAAAATATGGAGAAGAGCGAGAAAATTTCAGTGTAATTGTAAACATGGAAAAAGGCGAGATAGAAATATATCAGGAAATGACCGTGGTTGATAAAGTGACGGACCCAGTTGTTGAAATTCATGTTGATGAAGCAGTTAAAGAATATGATGATCTGGAAATCGGAGATGCGTATGTGAATATTTTGAGTCCTGATGGCTTTGGCAGACGTTTAATTAACACTGCTAAACAGCATATGGTGCAGAAAATTAGAGACATTGAAAGGCAGACTGTATTTGATGAATTCTCAAGTAAAATAGGTGAAATTGTGGTTGGTAATGTACATCAAATCCAGCGCGACCAAATATTTATCCATGCGGCAAATGGCGCAGAATTTATTATGCCTAAAATTGAGCAATTGCCTAATGATCGATTTCGAAGAGGGGAAACTATAAGGGGTGTTATTACCAATGTTGAAATATCAAGCAGGGGACCCGAAATTATAATTTCACGCAGTGATGATTTCTTCTTAAAACGATTATTTGAGAAAGAAATTCCTGAAATTGAGGATGAGATCATCGAGGTGAAGGCGGTTAAAAGAACCCCTGGTGATAGAAGTAAAATTGTTGTGTACTCTTCTGATCGTCGAGTAGATGCAGTTGGTGCATGTGTTGGTATGCGGGGAAGCAGAATTCAAAATATAGTGCGTGAATTAAATGGTGAAAAAATTGATATTATAAATTGGAGCGATAAACCTGAAATCCTTATTTCTCGGGCATTAGCCCCTGCAAAACCAATAAATCTTTATATTGACGAAGAAAAGCCTTATGTGGTGGCTGTATTTGAAGATGAGGAATTGCCTATAGCCATTGGTAGAAATGGTCAAAATATTAGATTGGCTTCCAGTGTAACTGGTTATACGATAGATGCTGTTAAAAAGTCGGAGTATGAAGGTGTACAGGAAGAAAGCTTATATTTGGATGAAATTGAAGGTATTGCTAAAAAATATATTGAAGTATTGGCTAAGAGTGAAATCTATACCAGTGAAGAATTCCTGAGTACTGAAAGGGCAGATATTTTAACCCTTAAGGGATTTGGTGAAAAAACAGTTGATAAAATTACAGGCATTATTATGGAGGCCGTAGAGAGTAAACAGGCAAATAGTACAAAAGATGATGATGGCGAACTAGAAGCAGATGAAAATGAAGAGCCCATTTTAGAGGAGGTTGACAACGGTTAATTATGCCTGAAGTTGCCAAGAAAAAACGTATTTTTCAAATTGCCAAAGAGCTGAATATTTCCCATATGGAGATAATTCAGTTTCTTAAAAATAATGGTACTGCAGTAGAGAGCCATATGGCTCCTGTTACTCCAGAAGCATATGATGAGATATTATTAGAATTCTCTAAAGATAAGCTGCAAATTGAACGTCATAGAAAGGAACAGGCGAGAAAGATAGTAGTTTCGAAAATTCATAAAAAGGAAGTTGAAGATCCTAATGCTTCTATTACATCTGAAAAGCCTGCTGTAAAAAAAATAAAAACATCTCTTAAAGAAGAAAAGTTGGCGTTATCAGAAAAGCTGAAAGATGCCTCGGATAAGCTAACTAAAGAAAAGAAAAAAATAGATGCCGATAAAGATGTAGCAGAGGCAAAAAGAGAAACTCAAAAATCTGATCCTGCAGTTAATGGTGCTGCTACTCCAAAAGCTAGATCAGATTCTGCTAAGCCTAAAAGAATTAAAGGCGAGGCAATTAAGTTAACGCAATTGGAAACACCAGCTGTTGCTCCTAGTGCGCCCAGAAAGCTAAAGAAGATTAGCATTCAGGATATCGCTGATAAAATAAACCAAACTAAAAAACGTACTCCAAAAGGAAAGGGTGAGCCCAGTAAACCGCAAATAAAACAGCCTTTACCTCAATTCGGAAAGAGTGGCGCAAAGAAGAAAAGTAAGAAGAAAGATAAAAATGTTGATGTTGAAGCTTCTGATATTAAAAAGTCAATTAAAGTACCAGAATTTACTACGGTGGATGAATTGGCGCAATCCATGGACGTAACTGCGCAAGAAGTAATTATGGCTTGCATGGGACTGGGTATGATGGTTACGATAAATCAGCGAATGGACATGGATAATATTATACTGATTGCAGATGAATTTGGATTTGAAGTTGAAACGGTTACTGAATTTGCTGAAGAAAAAACGAGTCAGGCTCTTACTGAAGAAGATATTAAAAATGCAGTTGAGCGCGCTCCGGTTGTTACCATAATGGGTCATGTTGACCACGGGAAAACTTCGCTATTAGACTATATTAGAGATGAAAACGTAGTTGCCGGTGAATCAGGTGGCATTACTCAGCATATAGGCGCTTATGAGGTGCTATTAGACAGTGGTAAAAAAATCACCTTTTTGGATACTCCTGGTCATGCTGCATTTACAGCTATGCGGGCAAGGGGAGCGCAGGTCACTGATATTGTAATAGTAATAATTGCTGCGGATGATGATGTTATGCCGCAAACAAAAGAGGCAATTGACCATGCAAAAGCTGCTGAAGTACCAATTATTATTGCTATAAATAAAGTGGATGTACCAAATGCAAATCCTGATAAAATTAGAAAATCACTAGGTGAACTTAATATTTTAGTTGAAGAATGGGGCGGTAAATACCAGTGTCAGGAAATATCAGCTAAAAATGGACAAGGGATTGATGGATTATTAGATAAGATTTTGCTGGAAGCAGAAGTGTTAGAATTAAAAGCAAATCAGAAAACTGAAGCCAAGGGGATTGTAATTGAGTCTCGTTTAGATAAAGGTCTTGGCGCCGTAGCTACTGTGGTAATTAATAAGGGGACTTTGACCAAGGGTGAAATATTTGTTTGTGGTAACCAGTTTGGAAAAGTACGAGCCATGATGAATGAGCGCGGTCAAAAACTAACTGAAGCCTTTCCATCTGACCCTGTACAAATACTTGGCTTTGATGATGTGCCAAAGGCTGGTGATACATTCACTGTATTTAAAGATGAGAGAGAGGCTAAGAAGATTGCAACTGAACGTGCACAATTAAGTAGAGAAGCTGAACATCGCCGCTTTAGAAAAATTACTCTTGATCAAATTGGCAAAAAAATATCTAGTGGTGAAGTGCAAGAATTAGATATAATAATTAAGGGTGATGTTGACGGCTCAATTGAAGCTGTGAGTGATTCACTTATGGAGCTTTCAACGGATGAAGTTTCAGTTAAAATAATACATAGATCTGTAGGCATGATCACTGAAAGCGATGTATCACTAGCCGCTGCATCTAGCGCAATTATAATTGCATTTAATGTTAAATCTTCTCCTGAAGCAAAGGCGATGGCAAAATCAATTGGCGTTGATATCCGTAATTATTCTATTATTTATGAGGCTATTCAGGAAGTTAAACTTGCCTTAGAAGGATTATTGGAACCTGAAGAAGTAGAAAAAGCTTTAGGATATGCAGATGTTCGTGAGCAGTTTAAAATACCCAAACTAGGTATAATAGCTGGTTGTTATATTAAAGAAGGTAGAGTTGTTAGAAATGCTCTGCTTCGAGTAAAACGAGATGGCGAAACACTTCATACAGGAAAACTGACCTCATTGAAAAGATTTAAAGATGATGTTGCAGATGTAACTGAGGGTTATGAATGTGGTATTGGTGTTGACGGATTTAAAGATTTTAATGAAGGTGATGTTATAGAAGTATATGAAATTAAAGAAGTAAAACGGAGCTTGGCATAAATACATCCTCACGCAAACCCTATGATAGGAATGAAAGAGTTGGAGATGAAATTAGACAAATCCTTGCTAACTGTTTTATATCTGAAATATTTATTCCGGAAGCTGGACTTTTAACAGTTACTAAGGTGAAAGTTACTGAAGATCTAAAAATAGCGAATATCTATTTAAGTTTTCTTGAAAATAAACTGCCAGTAGATGAGGTGATAGGTATTTTTATTTCTAAACAAAATCAAATTCGCTATCATATGGGAAATAAGTTGACGTTAAAATTTATTCCTCAATTACGTTTTCATTATGATGATTCTATTGAGCACGCTCAGCATATAGATAGCCTATTGCAAAAACTGCATAAAGATGATTGATGCTGTAATACCTGTTTGGAAACCCATAGATTGGACATCTTTTGATGTTGTTAAGAAAATTCGTGGTCAAATTAAACCTGCTAAGGTCGGGCATGCCGGAACTTTGGACCCATTTGCAGAGGGTGTATTGATGTTATGTGCAGGTAAATACACTAAGAAAGTGGAATCTTTTATGGATAAAGAAAAAGAATATAGTGCTGAAATTCAATTAGGTATTGAAACAGACACTCTTGACCCCACCGGAAAAATAGTAGAAACTTCAAATATTCCTCATTTAACGGAAGATAAAATTAAAGGAGTGCTAAATAAATTTACTGGTAAAATTGAACAGTTACCTCCAATGTATTCAGCGTTAAAGGTTAATGGACAGCCGTTATATAAATCTGCCCGTAAAGGTATCAATATTGATCGAAAAATGAGAACTATAAATATATATGAAATCGTTCTAATCAATTTTACCCATGATACTATTTCATTAAAAGTCACCTGTGGAAGAGGAACATATATTCGCTCATTAGCAAAAGATATAGCGGCTCAACTAAATACTGTTGGGCATCTAAGCAGATTGATTCGTACCCGCATTGGTGAATATGATGAAAATTCATGTGTTGAATTAAAAGACTTTCCAAAATGGTTATCAGCAAGAACATAAATAATATTACTCAATTAGATAGGTCGGCACTGACGATGGGTTCCTTTGATGGAATGCATGTTGGACATATGGAAGTCATTAACACAGTAAAAAGTGTGGCCAAAAAGAAAGATATTCCAACAGCAGTAATCACTTTTGACCCACATCCTAAAACTGTAATTAATAATAATGGACAAGAAAAATGGTTTAATATTACAAGTACTAATAAGAAGTTGGAAATACTAGAGCAAAATGGTATAGACTATATATGGTTAGTCCCCTTTGATAATGATTTTGCTAATATTACTGCTCAATATTTTATGGATAATTATATTATTAAGTATTTTAAGCCGGAAGATATAATTATTGGGTATGATCATCATTTTGGTAATAAAAGGGAAGGTAATGCTGAATTTTTAACTAAGCATAGTGAAAAGTATAATTATAAATTACATGTGGTTGAACCGTCAAAGATTCATAATATTTCCATAAGTAGTACGCAAATAAGGCAATTTATAGAAAAATGCAATGTTGAGAGCGCAAATAATTTCTTAGGATGGAATTATGAACTGTCTGGACAAATTGTAAAAGGTAATGGAGTGGGAAATAAAATTAAATTTCCAACTGCAAATGTTAATCCGGAAAATAAAAATCAACTCATTCCAGGAAAAGGAGCTTATTGCGTCGATGTGCTTGTAGATAATCAAAAATATCTTGGGATGTGCAATATTGGCATTCGTCCAACATTATATGAAAAGGGTGAAATTGTAATTGAGGTTCATCTAATAACCGAAAATGCGTTATCTCTTTTAAATAAAAATATAAAGTTAAATTTTAAAAGTTTTATAAGAAAAGAAAAGAAATATGAGAATACAAATGAATTAGTTAAACAGCTTGAATTAGATCGTCAGCTTTGTATTTCAAATTAGTTAATTAAACACATAGGGAGTTATATGTCAGTAACAAAAGAAAAAATGGTAGAAATAACAAAAGACTTTGGGAAGAATGAAAATGATTCTGGATCAACAGAAACTCAAATTGCAATTTTTACAGAAAGAATAAGAAATATTACAGGCCATTTGAAGCAAAATAAAAAAGACCATAGTGGTCGTCGCGGATTGGTTATTTTAGTTTCGAAACGCAGAAGGTTATTAGACTATTTGCGTAAAACAAATCTTAATGGTTATAAAAATATTTTAGAACAATTAAATATAAGAAAATAGAAAAGGAATATGATGATAAAGAAAAGTATAGAAATATCAGGACAGACACTTACCATTGAAACAGGACGAATGGCTAAGCAAGCCAGTGGCTCAGTATTGGTCACTTATGGTGAAACGGTTGTACTTGTTGCGAGTACGGCCAATCAGGGAATTGAACCTAGTAGGGGATTTTTTCCACTTACAATTGATTATAGAGAAAAGTTTTATGCATCTGGTAAAATCCCAGGAGGATTTTTCAAGCGTGAAGCAAGACCATCAGAAAAGGAAATTATTGGGTGTAGGTTGACAGATAGGCCTTTAAGGCCATTATTCCCAAAAGGATTTTATAATGAGACTCAGGTTTTTATTACCGTACTATCCTTTGATGGTGAAAACAACGGAGATATATTGGGCACAATTGGCGCTTCTGCATCTTTGGCTATTTCGGATATTCCATGGGATGGTCCGGTAGCTTCTGTAAAAGTTGGACGAGTTAATGGTGAGTTGATTATTAATCCAACAAATTCGGTAATGGAAGAAAGTGATTTATCAATTATAATTTCAGGCACTAAAGATTCTGTTGTTATGGTTGAGGGTGAAGCAAATTTCATTAGTGAAGATGACTTCTTAACAGTAATTCAATATGGCCATGAAGCCATTAAAGATATTGTTAAATTGCAGGAAGAATTAGTCGCTGAATGTGGTAAAGCTAAACGTGAAATACCAGAAATTGAAGTTAACCAAGAGCTTAATGATGCGATTGATAAATTGATTGAAGGGAAAATAAGTGATCTAAATTCACCTAGAGAAAAAGCTGAACGTTATGATGGTATCCGCAATTTTAAACAATCTATCGTTGATGCAATGTCTGAAGAATTTCCAGAAGATGAATCAGCGATTAAAGGATATATTGAAGATAAAATTAGCTTAGATTTACGTAAAATGACTTTAGATGGTACACGTGCAGATGGTAGAGATTACAAGACAGTTCGAGATATCACAATCGAAACATCTGTATTGCCCAGAACACATGGGTCTTCTCTTTTTACTCGAGGAGAAACTCAGTCATTGGTTGTTGCTACACTTGGATCAAAACGAGACGAGCAAATGCTGGATAATATTGAAGGATTAGGCTACAAAAAACATATGCTTCATTATAATTTTCCACCATATAGTGTTGGTGAAGCTCGACCTAAATTCAGCGTAAGTCGTAGAGAAATTGGACATGGTAATCTCGCTGAGAGAGCTATAAAACCATCTCTTCCGGATTTTGAAGATTTTCCTTATACTATTCGTTTGGTATCAGAAATTCTTGAATCAAATGGCTCATCATCAATGGCTACAGTATGCGGTTCCTCTTTAGGATTAATGGATGCTGGCGTGCCAGTAAAAGCGCCAATTGCAGGTGTTGCAATGGGATTGATAATGGAAGATGAAAATAATTACGCTATATTAACAGATATTCTTGGCACAGAAGATCATTTAGGTGATATGGATTTTAAAGTTGCCGGATCTCGAGATGGAATTACAGCTATCCAAATGGATCTTAAAATTGATGGACTGCCTATTGATTTAATGCGGGAAGCATTACAACAAGCTAAAGAAGGCCGCATCCATATTTTAGATGTAATGAAAGAAGAGCTTGAAACACATCGGGATCGTCTTTCTATTCACGCTCCTAAAATAGGTCAATCATCTATTCCTGTAGATAGAATTGGAGATTTCATTGGGCCTGGAGGTAAAAACATTAAAGCCATTAGTGCTGAGTATGAATGTGAAATTAG